>NZ_JAUBRJ010000052.1:0-55365 GCF_036701805.1 Microcoleus sp. N3A4 | reverse complement strand
AACTCAATCCTGATGGATTACCCTGTAGAAGCCAGTCATCCCCCGATTTCTCGGTTTCGACTGAACGAATCGCACTTGTACGAACCATTCTGAGCGGGAGTCCAACTATAATTTTTAAAGATTCCGTTGGGAAATGTCTGCCATTCAGGAGGGGTGATAAATTTATAAGAGTCTGTGTCAGTTTTTTTAACAGCTATTACGATTTCATCATCTGCACTGACTCTAAAATTGTAATTCTGGCCAGCTTCAAAACTCTTTTCGGTATAACCAAACGTAACAAAATTGTCGAGTTGTTCAATAATATCAGTGTTACGGAGAGAAAAAGGTGATCCTTTGCCCCAATTGATATCAATACCATCTTTGTCATCAGATCGATTTCCATTCTGAGAGATGATTTGATCGGCTTTTCCGTTAAAGTCCCGCTTTCTCCAGCTCTTAAGAACCCACTGCTGATTCATTTCTATTGTGGTATCTTCACCACCTAGCGCAACAGTCGCAGTATCGTCCTCACTCTTCAACGCCTGAAGCTCACCCTGACTTAACACCTTCCCCTGAACAACCCTCGAAAAAATCGCCCCCTCATCTCCCGGTGAATCCGTAACATTCAACCGCGCATCAACAGAATGCCCGATTTCTTCCAGCAACACATCCGCAACCGCCGCCGGATTCGCCCCATTCTCAGTCAAAAATTCCTTCGATAAATAAATCGTATCCGTCGCAGCAGCAAAAGCCCCATTCGCTCGACCAATCTCAGCAGACGAGACAACCTTCACCCGCGGGATATCGCTAAAATCTCCCTGAAACCATTCTTCAGCTAAGGCTTTCGCAGCCGCAGCATCCCAGTTTTCCCCAAAAGCCACATTCAGCTTAGCTGCGAAATCTGGCCCGGCCGCAAACTTACTCAAATCTCCATAAACCTCTGACATCGCCTGACCTGTTAGCAAATCGATCGAGCTATCCGGTAAACTGCTGTTGGTGTCAGTTGTCAGCGCACTAGCCATCCGGGTTAGCGCAGCGTCAGGCAAGATGATATTGTCATAGGCTTCAGGCGTTAAAGTCGGGAGATTAACTTCCTCACCGACACCCCCCGTTACCACACCGTTAGCATCTAGCTGCGGAATAATAGCCTTAGTCGGTTCTAGGCTGGCATTCCAAGGAGCGATCGCACTTTCGTTATTAAATTCTGGCGTGAAAAAATTAGACACGTTATTCTCCCGTGTTGATTAGAGACAAGTACATGGACTTGCCCTGTGTTTGCTTAGATTAAATAAACGATTTGTTGTAAAAGTCGATCGGCCGATCGCCCTAATGAACCCTGAGCCCCGATGAACCGCAACAGTAGCGGTACTTCTCAAGCTCTATTTATCTATCAGGCTGAGTCCGCAAGTTTTATGCAAAATACTGCTTTTTTGTTACAAAACTTTACTTAGCGCCCTCTGACTTTTGCAAATACTAGCTTTGACGTTAGTTGAAGCGATCGCGCCTCCCCGTTGAGCTAAGTATTTACACTTATATCTTTAGTATTAGTAAAATAATACACTAGCTACCGCTACCAAGCAACTAACAAACGCTAGCAATTTCGGTTATGCTATCGTTAGCCACATCTCACCACACCCTAAAATGGCCTCAAAGGAAGACTTATTTGCCGAAGCCGCCAAACACTGGGATTTAGAAAGGCTGTACCAAGCTTTTGCAGAAGCTAAACGGCAAATCTCACCTCGATCGCGAAGAGGACTAACAGAAACAGAAAAACTTTACCTCCGAGGATTGCTTTCCGGTTGCAGTCCCGCCGAAATCGCCCGCCAACTGTTTCAGACTTCCAAAAGTGCAGAGGTTTATCTATGTAAAACTTTATACCAATATGTAAAAAAACTCGCAGATGTACCTAACGAACCTGTAGGAAATTGGCGCAATATTTGCGATCGGCTACAGGAAGCCGGATATAAAACTCAGTCTTCTCCTGAATTTAAAATAAATAATTCTGTACCTACAGAAGCATTAGTAAAAATAGTTGGTATAGGTGTGATTGAGAAAAATACAGTATCAATTGATATTAACATTCGACTAGAATTCCCCTCAACTTCAGAAACTGCAAAAACAGAAGACTTGGATAAAGAGGATTAGATGGGCGATCGCACTTGGGGACAGAAAGGGCGATCGCCCCTCCACTGAGAGGCAAAAATGTTAATAATCTTATAGCGGATAGTTTGAGAAGGAACTTTTTGATAAAATATCAAAATTAAAACTGTCTTACCCGCTCCGATTTTACCTAAAACAATCAAATTAGTCAAATTTATGTCTCGATTAAGTATCAGATCGAACAACAAAGCTCTGGGCTTTGTCATTGGTTTATTAATTTTTGTCATTTTCATTCCCGGATGTTGGGCTTTAACAACTAATATTGCTCCAACAACAGCACGGCAAGCAGATAACAAAGTAGCTGCGCGTGCAGATGTACAAAATACATCAAATTCTCGCTCTTCTTTAGGAGTTGGGCTTAGTGGTATTGCTGACTACTCCACACAATTACCCTTTTTAGATGCTTTCAAATCTGCTCGACAATGGATAACTCAATGCCTCAGCGAACAACCAAACTGTAAAGGTGAATGGGATACAGAGGAGTATAATCTTTTAAACCTTGATGAAAATGGGTGGGTGAAGTCTCTCCCATCTCCCGATGATGCTCCTAAATATACTAGGGTAAGTACCCTATTACTTAGGGAAATCCCCAATCTCTATCCTTCAGGGCAATATATTGTTACTTATGAGGGTGAGGGTGCGATCGAATATACCTATGATGCCAAAAAAGATGAGGCTGCGTCGAAACCCGGGAGGGATATCATTAATGTAGATGCCACACAAGGCGGAGGCATAATGATTACAATTACTGCTACCGATCCCAAGAAAACAGGGAATTATATCCGCAATATTAAAGTTGTTCGTTCCCAAGATGAACAGCTCGATCGAAGTGGTGAAATATTTAATCCGCTATTTATAGAAAAAATTAAAAAATTTAGAGTCTTGCGTTTTATGGACTGGATGGGGACAAATGGTTCTGAACAAAAAGAATGGTCAAACCGACCTAAACCAGATAGTATTTCCTATGCTTACAGAGGAAATGTTCCCATAGAAGTTATGGTGAATTTAGCTAATAAAGTCCAAGCAGAACCCTGGTTTAATATGCCGCATCAGGCTACGGATGAATATATGACTAACTTTGCTAAAATGGTAAAAGATAGTTTAGATCCAAAGCTGAAAGTTTATGTAGAGTATTCTAATGAGGTTTGGAATTGGTCATTTCCACAATCGCATTATGCTTTGGAACAAGGTAAAGCGAAGTGGGGAGATAAAGGCGATGCTTTTATGCAATGGTACGGAATGCGTACTGCTCAAATGTGCGATATCTGGAAAGGTGTTTTTGGGGAGCAAAAGAATCGAGTTGTCTGCGTGTTGGGAACTCAAAGAGCCTGGAGAGAGTTAGAAACTTATGCTTTAGAGTGTTCCTATTGGGTAGCTGATGGCAATAAACCTTGTTATCAACACGGCATTGATGCCGTAGCCATAGCTGGATATTTTAGCGGCAACTTGGGCGGGAAAGAAAGTGTCAGCACAGTAGAGTCTTGGTTGAATGACGCAGATGGCGGGTTTGGGAAAGCTTTTAAGCAATTAAGAGAGGGCGGGTTACTTCCGGGCTTCAAAGATAGTTTGCCAGATGTTGATAATGACTTTAGGTATTTCTTAGATGTGGCTCAAAAAAAAGGTCTCAAGTTATTTGTTTACGAGGGCGGTCAACATATTGTAGGTATTGAAGGAGTTGAGAATAATGAAAAACTGACTCAGTTTTTTATGGAATTAAATAGGCGGCCAGAAATGTATGAGATATACACGCAATTACTGAATAGTTGGAAACAAGCTGGAGGCAGTCTTTTCATGCACTTTGTGGATGTAAGCGGATTTAGTAAGTGGGGAAGTTGGGGGGCTTTGGAATATGTGGAACAAAAGGGTTCGCCTAAGTATGATGCTTTGATGGATTTTATTGATAAGAATCCTTGCTGGTGGGAGGGCTGTGCTGTTGAGGGAGGATGAGAACTTTGGTGGAATCAAGAATCGTTCGATCGCACTTCCTCAAACTCTTCAGCATCCCCCGGCAAACCCGAACCCTCGCTACCCCTCAACCGGGGCGATTCCCCATTACTCGCACCCGCACCGTAAGCCCCAGAATACCTATCCTCCAAACCCGAATCCCTCAGCGAAATCGCACTTCTTTGACTCGGCGACAATCTCTCTGTCAATCGGCGATTTGTCGCAGACACGGGCGGCTTCCGAGTTAAAGTTTTCCAAGCAGCCTTAATCCCAGTCACCACGCTGCGAGTTGTTACCTGCACGTTTTGCGCCTGCTTTTTGGCGCTACCAATACTTCGATCGACCTGTTTGACAACCTCGCCCGCACTTTGTACTCCCTCGCTGACATCATCCGTCAACTCGCTAATTTCCAGCCCCGTCAACCGAATCGCCTCCAAAGTGGGCGGAAATTCGCGAGAAAGCGTGTCAGCGAGCTTTTCCACACTGCGGGCCGCCCTGGCCAGCGCTTGCACTGCAGGTATTAAAGTCACTAAAACAGCAGTCAGGCTAACTGCCACTAGCAAAATCGAAAGTCCTAGCCAAAATATGGGATCGCTCACTTGAATCTGGGATTTGGGGTTTGGGATTTCATCAGGAAATGTGGATCTAATTTTACAGTCAATTTTGATGAAATTCTTGTGGGATGGGCATCCTGCCCGTCCCCAACAGCTAAGTCATTTAACGGATGGGAGGGCGCGACGGGGGACTCACTTCAGCTTCTGTTTCCGACAGTGTTTGGCGTTCCCGCTGAGTCGCTTCCAAACCTGCCGCGATCGCCTCTTTGAGTCTAATCAAAGTTTCGTCCCAATTTCGGATTGCAGTTTCAGAAAGTCGATCGGCCTGCAACTGCACGCTAGTCGATAAATCTTCCGCTAACTCCGGCAAAGCATCGGCCGATTTTTTCAATATCTGCCGCGTCTCCTTGCCCGTTCGCGGTGCCATCAGCAACCCAGTCACGGCCCCGATCGCAGAACCCACAAGCAAACCGCCAATAAATAATCCTGAACGTTTAGTTGACATTTTTATAACTTCTCTCCATACACCAATTTTAGGCACGTTTGCCCGATCGCAGCCCTTTACAAAGATAGAAATATTCTCGATAATTCTGGATTTCAACCAGAGGCGGCGATTTGCTGCTGCCATCAGTCCGCAGGTAGAGAGGGCAAAATTTGCAGCAGTGTTAGGATAGCTTACCTCAAAGGTCGATCGCGCCTGGGCCAAAGCATCCGTCCCAAACCCAGCAATCCCAAAAGTTGCTGAACCTGTTGCAGTTGCAATTCCATTTGTTGATAGCGCCGTCGCAGTTGGCGGGCACCTTGCTGCCTGTTACCAAGGAAATCCGGCGACATACTGAGGACATTGCTGCTAAAGCGTTCGATTACTGCGATCCGAATTTCCAAACGTGCGATCGTCCGCCTGATTTTCCACACCTTCGCAGCGACATAAAAGCAAACCAGAGATATCATTAAATTGATAATTACCACACCAGCCAGCATTATTTTACCTGCTTTCAACTAATCCCTTTGACCATCTCAATAACCTTTCATTCGTCTTCAGACGACTTAAGCTTTGAGGCAGGGGTTTAAACCCCTGCCGGACTGCCGGACTATTGCAAAAGCCCCAAAATACCCCTTGTAAAAGTTTTAAGCCTGAGACATAGCAGGCAAACAAACCTTAGTACCCCCCAAACCGCAATAACCGTTCGGGTTTTTAGCAAGATACTGCTGGTGATAGCTTTCTGCGTAATAAAACTCAGGAGCCTCAATAATCTCAGTGGTAATCTTGCCGTAACCGGCCGCCGTCAAAGCCGGCTGGTAAGCATCGCGCGAAGCTTCAGCTTGCTGCATTTGGGTAGCTGAATACGTGTAAATTCCCGATCGGTACTGAGTACCGGAATCATTGCCCTGACGCATTCCTTGAGTAGGATTGTGACTTTCCCAAAAAACTTTTAAGAGCGTTTCGTAACTAATTACTTTCGGATCGAACACAACCAGAACAACTTCATTGTGTCCCGTCATCCCGCTGCAAACTTCGTTGTAAGTAGGATTCGGAGTAATTCCGGCTGCGTAGCCAACAGCCGTCGAAAAAACTCCATTTTGCTGCCAAAATTTGCGTTCTGCTCCCCAAAAACAGCCCAGGCCAAACACGGCAGTCTCCATACCGTTTGGAAAGGGAGGTTTGAGCGGATTGCCGTTAACAAAGTGAGTTGCCGGTACCGACATCGACTCTGCCCGTCCCGGTAATGCCTCTTGGGGAGAGGGCAGGCTCGACTTTTTGCCAAATCCAAATAGCACCATAAGTTTGTAAGGGGGATCTCTGATAAACGTCTTTACCTTACTTAATAATATCAGATCGACACTGAAAATAGTCGCCCTATCGATCGTAGAAGGTAAATGGCAGAAGGCAGATTTTGTTTGCGGAGGCTTTTTGGTGATACTGCTCACTGCCAACGCAGTTTTCAATCACATTAGGCCGCTGCTCGCTGTCACCAAACCATACCTAAAATATCACCTATTGTTCAGGTATAAATCACGCGGATTTTAGGCAAAACATCCGATTATTAAAGGTACGGTGTTGTAGGAGTTATTCAACATCAGTTATTGGGAGTGTGTACAAATGGCGGCTAAACCTTGCAGTGAACCCTTAAAATCCAATCCGTTTATTACTTACCGCGACCCGATTACAGGTAAATGGATTGTTGTGAATCAGAATTTGCCGAAATCAGCGGAATACGCACAGCTAGCAGCAGCTTGAGTTCTCCTATTAACTTTACCTGAAAAATCAACTATAATTTCTGATTGCGTCAGGGCGGGTTTTACCAACCATAATTGCCTAAAACAAACAATCTCGTACACCCGCTCATCGGTCAATGGAAATCTACATTTTTTTTTATGGTATCAAAGAAAGGGTTGATGTAGATTATTAGTTGTATGGGGCGGGTTTACGTAGATTGTTTGCGGTTATTAAATATTTTTGGTAAAACCTACATCTACGGTATTTAGGGTTATTTAATCGGAGTTTAGTTCATCTCTTTTTGCAGTTCCAAATACCGATAGAGATATTCCGAAATTATCCCGTGCAAAAACAAGTCGCGTGCCGCATTAAACGGACTGTTTGGCGCTAGCGGATGGCGGTTGACAATTACATGATTCCAGTCGCAATTTCCAGTAATCTCGCTGACGTACAGTCCGAAGTTTTCATCTAACTGAAGCGACATCACTGCTCGCGCAAATTCGTCGCTAGTCAAACACAAAGAATAAAAGACTTTAAACAATTCGATCGCAGATTCTAAATCCAGAATTTTTAGCCATCTGCGTTTTTCAAAATCTATTGAAACTTCTACTGGTTGAATGCTATCATAATTAATTACCCGTTTTTTGACTGCCTGCAACCAGTTAGGATTTGTCAGCATTGCCTGGTTGTAATCCCAGACAAAGTTATAGAGAATTAAGTCATGTTCGAGAAACGCATTGTCAGCTAAATCGCTAACTGTGCGCGGATAAAGCTTTGACTTTTCAATCTGGGTGTCGGGGCCGTTGTCAATCAAGAAGTTGATAATGTTGGAGCCGGCGCAGATGTGCCGGACAATTAAATAACAAGCTTCTGGCGAGACAAAGTTATTCAGGAAAAATGCAGCCGACTTGTGCATTAAAGTGTAAGCGCGAAATTGAAAGGGCAATAAGCGCTTTGCTGTCATAATTACCGCCAGCAATACGTTAGCAATTACTTTGATCGGGATGAGCAAATAATTGCGAGTCCAGCTTTGCAAATCCCGCATCATGTAGGCTTTTGCCACTAAATCGACCGGAATAGCTCGATCGCAAAACAACACGTCCCAAACATTCGGATCTCGGCGGTTGTATGGTTTGGTAGCGTAAGGGATTTTTCGCTCATCTGGGAGATTTTCGGTATCTTGTTTTTGCAGCTTTTGCATTAGCGAATTTCCTCCAATTGCAGCAAATATAAACGAGCAGTGACGCGAGCAGTTTTGACAATGCGGCGGGCAATATCATCTGTCATCCATTCGGCATTAATCAAATTTTCCAGTTTGCCGAGGTGCGACTCGTCGTTAGCTCCGTGATAAGCTAAAAACGATACTTGTTCATCTTGCAAACCGAGAGTTTCTTGAATTTGTTTTGCCCATTTTCCTGCCAACTGATTGCCCAATCCTTCGATGATAAACATACTGCCAATTAAATCAACCGGATTTTCCCGCGATGCTTGGTGGAAGATAAAAGCTGACAGTGCTTCGCTGCCAATATTCTTATCATATTCCACAATTTTTGACAATTCACCGCCCACAGCAACATAATTTTGTTCTAGCATTTGATAGTCGCGGTGTTCGTCTTGGGCGTGGCCGATAAAAGTCGATCGCAGTCGAAAATCACTCATGTTAGAAGCAGCGCGAGCAATCCAGCGAGCTCCCTCGACAACTTGCGGGCGCAGATTGCAAAGTAAAGCTTGATAGTCTTCTATTGTAAACTCTCCCCGGTACAATTTGCGGACAATGGGAACAGAACGAATTTCGCGATCGAACTTCAGCCAAATCCCAGCTAACTCCCGCAGCAAATAAGCTTGCGGAGAGTTGTGGATTTCCGGTTTAACGTTGGCGAGGGGAGACGCTTCGGGAATGTCAAGGGAGTTATAACTTTGAGAAATCATTGATTTATTGGTATTTTCGACAGCAGTTAACATGATGTAAGCGGTTGTAAATCGCCCGCTTTCCGGCACAAAGCAAAAGATTTTTTGCCCGGGCTGCAACTTGCCAGAATTGAACAATTCCTCTAACATTAAATAAATCGCAGCGCACCCTGTATTTCCCCGTGTATACAAGTTAGTAAACCATTTTTCTTCGGGAATCATGCAGCCTGCTTGTTCCAGAAGTTCTACAATTTGTCCCCGGAAAAAGTGAGACGAGTAGTGGCAAAGCAACCAGTCGATTTCTTGCGGACAAACCCTCCCTGATTTAATCAACCGCAGCCAACCTTCAACGCCTAATTTCATTACATTGTCCAGCAAGCGAATATTTTGCCGCAAGTCAAAAGCTCCCGCTGTGGCTGCATCGAGGTAGGAGGAATAATCCAGCCAGCTTTTGGTGCTGTTTTCAGTTGCCATTCCTGAATACATACAAACAGGATAGGCGTTGGCGTGAGAAACGAGTTCAATCCATTCTATTTTTAAACTAATTCCCGTGGAGTTGGGATGGTTTTGCAGCAAAAAGGCTCCGGCACCGTCTGATAGCATCCAGCGCAAAAATTCTGTATCGAAAGGCAGGGATTTTCCCGCTTGCACTGAAGTCTCTGCTTCAAATTTGGTGCTTTTGAACAGGCGCGATGGAAATTCGGAAGCGACGGCGATTGCTGTTTGTTTTTTGCCTAATTCTAGTTGAGATGCGGCGTAATTTAAGGCACTGACTCCGGCACAGCAAACTCCTTGAGTTGACACTATTTCTAGGGGAGATAATTCGGAAAGTTCTCCGTGTACTGTGCTGGCAAATCCAGGTACTAATAAGTCTGGTAAAGTGGTAGCGCAGGCCAATAAGTCGATCGCCCCTGGTTCCAAATTTCCCTGGGCGATCGCGTCGCGGACGGCAAACGCTGCCATTTGGCTGTTAGAATATAATGTTTGCTGCTGTTTGTCGATCGCGTAATAGCGCTGTTGAATGCCGTTGCTGTTGAGAATTCGCTGCCTGACTCTTGAAGGGCGCGAGGCAATTTTGCCGAGATACTCTTCCATCTCATCATTATTAATCGGTTCTCCCGGTAAAAATTTGCCAATCCGATTGATATAAGCACTGTACATGGCGTAAACCTCTAAAGTTGCTAATTTACTCGGGTTCGTTGTTTTGTTAAATCAAGCCAGAAAATATCTAAAATTGATTGTGGCTTGGGAAGCAGTGAAGTTGCAACGAGAAACTAGCTATCTTGTCAAGCTTCTCGAAATCACAGAAATCGAGCAACAGCGACCACAAGTAACCTGAAGCAGGGTGAAGTTTTTTCGGAAAGTGAGCCAATATGTAAGTAGAGTTCCTTCACTACTTGGCAACTACAATGGATTTTGAACAACTAAATGTTTGGTATTCTCAATCTCAACGACGCACGGCTGTCTCGCTGTTGATGAAACGAGTCGGCGTAACTCGCACTAGGGCTGAATGCTTTATCAGGCTGTGGATTTACTTATTGGTGAAACAGCTTCAGGAAAATCAGCCCCGCCTCAAACCGCCGCTGGCGAAACTGGAATTGCCCGCAACAGAAGTGCAGTGCACTCACCGGGAAGCCGCAGAACTATTCTACTGCGATTCCGACCGCGGTAGCGATCGGGCGGCGGGAATGATGTTAGATAAATTAGCAGCCCTGGGGTTAATTAAAAAACACTTTGACGGTAACACTACGGAAATAGAAATTCAACCCATTCCAGAAATTTTAAATATTTCCGAACCTCAAAAGCCCGTACAACTCGAATTAGATAATTTTAACCCTCGGTGCGACGCGATTCCCGTTGCAAATTTATTAGCCACCAATTACAACTGGATGAACCGCAACACTAACGCCGTTCCCTACAAAATTGTTAAAATCCTCCGGCTTTTGGCCGATCGATACTCAAAAGGAATGCGAGTTTTGCGCCGCTCAGATAATCTCAATCCAGTCGGGTTTTACTTACTTTATCCCACCGCTACCGAATCAGAAGTAAATTTTTTTAACGCTCCTAGCAAAAGCCTGCATTTAAGTTCTATTTCCGAGATCGATCCTTTCAATATGGCGCTACCAGGAGATCCAAATTGCCAGTCTGTATTTGTCCGCAGTTGGATGATCGATCCGCAGTATTTGTCAGAATACCGAATTGCTTTCCTCGAAGACACACAAAAATTTTTAGTCGAAATGCAAACAGATTTTCCCAATCTTTGCGACTTGTACACGCTGATGATTCACCCCCTGTACGAAAAACAGGCTCTGGCTTTGGGATTTCACAAGACTAGCAGTGACAGTCAGTTATCTGTTTACTGGATGTATCTAGCATTGGATAGATTTTTAGCCCTGGACATCAAGGAAGCATTGCTCAAACTATAAAATACCACGTCGATGATTCGGCGATTGAAAGAGACTGTTGGCGAATTAAAAAAGGGTGGGCGTTGCTGAATACAGGTATGAATTCAAGATTTCCCAATTGCTATAAGCCAAGTATGGTGAGTTTTGTAACATCAAGCAAAAAGTTGATTCATACGCCAGAATCAGCAACGCCACCAATGTTGTTGTAGCCATTGTAAAACTCCGTGAGTGGGGTCAGTGATTGCTGAGTAAATGCAGATTCAGGACTTACGCATCAATATCAAAGAAACCGGGTTTTTTACCAAATTCAAGGCAGGGATGCAGTATTTTCGTAAAAAAACCAGGTTTCTGCCTCCCGGACTAAGATGGATAAGTTTATCAGTTTTTGCTTCGGGTTTTGTTGATTATATATTCTCTGATTACTGTTTGAATTGTGAAGTGCGATCGCCCGTTTTGTTTGACTGTTTCAACTAATGACCTTCGTCCTAAAGATTGTACGACTTTTAATAGTTCTGGCGGTGATAGTTGCAGGTTTTCTGGTATTTTTGAGATGTCGGCTGGTTCGGGGGTATTGGCTAGCCAAGAGATAACTTGTTGTTCGGATGCGGTTAGGCGATCGCACTGTTGGTGCAGGAGAGATTCTAAGTCTCCTAAGAATAGGGTATCATAGGAGAGGAATTCGGAAACGCTACCGCCGAATAAATCTTGAATCAATGTGGCAACTATATTTAACCATAAGGGATTGCCTCGGTAAAGGTCGATCAGTTCTGACCATTTCTCCGGTTCTGCTAATCCTTTTTCTCTGAATATTTCTTGTGCTTCCGGGCCTAAACCGTTGAGTTGCAGAGATTTGCAGGGGCGGTTTTCGCCTTCTAAGGCGGCGATTTCTCTGGGTTTTTCCCAACTCAGGAGGATTAAGCAACTGTTGTGGGATGATTCTGTTATTTGTTTGAAGAATGCGCCGTAATTTTCATATCCAGGTTGGTAATTTCCTGCGAGTTGTCCGCTGCTGAAAATGGTTTGGATATCATCGAGGATGATGAGACAGCGGTGCGATCGTAAATAGTCGATCAAATAGGGTAATTCGGTTTCTTGCTGCTGGGAGAGGAATTTAATTAAGTCGGTTTGGAGTGATGCCAGCGGTGGAGAGTTGCGGAGACTTCGCCAGATAATGCGATCGAATTCGTGTTTAATTTGTGAGATTAGTTGGAGTGTCAGGGCGGTTTTGCCAATACCGGATAAGCCTAAAATGGTGATGAGGCGGGTGCGGCCTAAAATCCAGTTTTGGATGGTGGTGAGTTCGGATGTGCGATTATAGAATAGGTTTGGCTCTGGTGCATCGGATAAATCTTGACATACTTTTGGTTTAGTATTGCTAGTTGGTTCATTGGAGCTATCTTCATATAATGTTGATTCTGATACTTTTGAATAGTGAGAAGGATCGCAGGAGACTTTACCTATCTGCACGCAGTTATTTCCCGTAATAGAAAAACTATTGGAGAACAGCCATCTTTCTACTGTATATCCAAAGTTGGATTGATTGATGTCTTCACCTAATGTTTCTGAGAGAAGTTTCCATAATTTTGCTGCGACCTTTTTGACATGAGCTTCGCTACGGTGGCAAGCTTTTGCTATTTCCGGGTATTTTTGGCGTTGCCAAGTGCCGCGTAATATAGCTTCTTGTAGATGATCGAGGTGTTTTTCCGTTTTGGCGAATACAAGATTGTCAGCGCATTGTAAGACTTCTTGAACGTCCATAGGTCGAGTAATGGGTTTGGTTTTGCCTATTGTTATCCTACTCTATCCTACAGTTTGATACTTTAGCAACTAAATCCTACTTGATTTAATATAGTTTAATGGAAAAATGGCTACTAAATCCGACTCTTTGCTAATGACTAGAATGAAATGATATTCTACAAATAACTCTTAAAAATCCACAAAAAAATTGCCGTCAAGTTGACTTTTTAAACTTGGCAGGAGTATCAACAGTAATATGGTAAAACTAAAGTCATCGTCCACAGATCCTAATGAGAGGACTTCCCAAGTCCTTTCTAGAATTTGGAAGGTAGTTTGGTTTATAATAAAGTGGTGCTTCACGATCGCATTTGGATTGGTGTTTGGAGTCATTGCATTTGCTTTGGCACTTGGAGGTGTTAGGCTTCCAAATCTTCCTGATTTTACTCCTAAACGAAGACCTGAAGAATTTAACTCTAAAAAATTCCGAAGAGAACTTGAGGAGATGAGAGTTGAAGACTTATTACAAAATTTTGGCAACCAGCTTGAAAAAGCAGACAGAAATAATCAACTAAACCCAGAGGAAAAAAAGGTTTTCCGAAAACTAAGAGGTTTAGACAGTCTGGGTCTGCGCTCTCAAATTAAAAAAGCAATAAGTGATGATGATGAAATGGAAATTATCTTCCTTCTTCTTCTCAAACTACTCACTGGTGAATTGGGGTAATTTAATGGGTATTGGACAGTGGACAAGAAAATCAATCCTGCCAGGTTCAGTATTTTGCATACAATACAACATAAAACCTGGTGAATATTTGATTATGTATGATGGCTCGACTGGAGAACTGATAATCAAGGAAGCCACTCAAGGCAAGATTGTATGCAGGAAACCACTAAATTCACCTGTGGATCTGGTTTATCTTCTTCCCGATCGTGAAAAATCGGAATTGATGCAACAACTTAAGAATAAGAATTATCCGTCAGCAGGGGGAGGTTTTTGCAATCACCATGTAATTCCCCACTTCATTTGTAATGAGAGTGAATTAGTACTTGCAGCAGAGAAATATAATCGTTTTAACAAAGATGGGAACGATAACTTGATGCCCTTACCCAAAAACTTTCATCAGAAGCACCATGCCCGAGGCTCAAAATATTGTCAAACAATTAGCTATCTTCTCCGAGATAGGTGGAATGCTCTTACGGAGGCGCATTTAGATACAGATCCTAATGAAATTGAAGAAGCTCTTAAGTCGCTTGTCGATGCTATCAAAGCAGAGTTAAGTGATGTGCGAGATTGGGGAGGAGCCATGAATGATATCTACTACCTGAATGGTATGTAGATTTTTCTGTTGTTTAATAAACTGGAGCGATCGCCCCTCATCTCCCAACTTGTGAAAAAGTGCGATCGCCCTTACGTCCCAAATTGTCAAAAAGCGCGATCGCGCCTCTTCCCCTGTACTTGCAAAAAAAATACATCCAAGATAAACTAGGAAATAGAAACTAAGCAACCTCTGATGCTGAAAGCAAAAATATAATGAAAACTAAAAGCTTCACAGTCATCATTTACAAAGAAGAAGATATGTACATTGCCGAATGTCCAGAAGTCGGCACAATTGACCAAGGCGAAACCATAGAACAAGCGATCGCTAATCTCAAAGAAGCTACAAGGCTCTATCTCGAAGAGTGTCCTTTACCCGACGAAATCACTCCCAGGTTTGTAACTAGCATAGAGGTTAGCTATGCCTAGGTTGCCCAGAATATCAAGCCTAGAAGTAATTCGCGTACTAGAGCGTTTAGACTTTTATCAAGCCAGACAAACGGGTAGCCACGTTGTCCTTAAAAAGCCTCTTCCAGACGGAGAAATTGTTTGCGTTGTGCCACTCCACCGCGAGTTAAAAATTGGTACTCTCAGCGGTGTTCTAAAGCAAGCAAAGGTCACACCTGATGAGTTTATAGCTAATTTATAAGTGAGAATAACCGGGTTTCCCAGTAGATGAGTTTTTGTAGCTTGTAGGGGTCGATCGCGATCGTAATGAAATAACGATCGCCCTTACATCCCAAATTGTCAAAAAGCGCGTGAAGCGCAGCTATCCCGTAGGGAATCGCCCTAACTATTTTATTAATTAACCTATTTTACTGCGACAGCCAACTGCAACCCCAATTTATCTAGTAGAGTTATCAAAGCATAAATTTCCTCGCCCCCACTTTCTGACAAGATTCGATCGAGCTTCTCATATATAAGTTTAGCTTCTGTCGATAACTTATTCATCTGTAAATAAGCATCCACCACATCTTTAAGTCCTGCTCGCAGTAATTCCGGTTCTGGTTTTTCCGACTCTAATTCCAGCATAACCTCGATATAGCTAGCAGCACTTTCAGGGGTTTTTAAAGAAGAAATCAAGTATTCGTGGTAGCTTCTAGTTGTTGGCACTTTGAGTTCTTTCATAATCTCTCCAGTATTTTTTAGCTTGGCTAATATCTTGTTCTTGAGTGCTTTTATCACCGCCACATAGCAGCAACACAACTGTTAACCCGACTTGTCCAAAATACACCCGATAGCCTGGGCCATAATCAATTTTAAGTTCAAAAACTCCCGCTCCTACTGAGCGATAATCTCCCAGATTGCCTAGCTCAACTCGCCTCAGTCGCTTCTTGATTTTAGATACTTAGTATCTTGAAGGGAATCAAGCCGTCCTTCAAAGGGACTTGTCCCGTCGGCTTTCAGATAGTTCTGTACTTCTCGTGGTTGAGCTTCCATAATTTTAACATAGGCGATCGGGATTTTAATGGGAGCGATCGCGTGTCATGTGACTACTTTTCGCAAGAGTATCCTAGCATAACTTGAGCTACCTGATTCATAGTAGCCTCATCGTTTATTATTTAGAAAATGAGTGCTTACCGATCCAGATCGCGAATTGAAAATTTTTCATTCTGAGTTTGCAGGTACTTGAAAGAAAATCCCAAACCTTCGGGCGATTTCGGTTGAGAAGGGACAATTTTAGACAGAGGTTTCTTCTTTGACACGGGCGGCATAATATTTTTTCATCGATTCTTGAGAAATAATCGCATGACAAGATTCGTCTCTGGGTACATCCCCTCTCGCTTCTAGCCAAGGCATTTCACTGCAAATAATTCGTTCCAAAGTTTCATCATCATACTCAAAATATGCCTCGGCAACTTCTTCGATAAATTGCCCAATTTTTTGGGGAAGTTTCGGTTGTTCGATTTTCTCTGTAATTGGTTCCCAACTAAATTGGCATTGATACTTTTCTAATAAATCAGGAATAACTGGCCCGTGAATCCAGGCTTGAAAATCTGCATCAAATAGTGGCTTGCCGTAAACTCCTAAATGCCAAGCTTGAGCGTAATACACGAGTTTTTGTAGCTTGTAGACATTGATTTCTACATTAGTTTGCGAGGCCAACCAAATGAAAGCATTTGCAATATCTCGATCGCTCAATTTGTCCGAATTAGCTGCAACCGCAACAACTTTCAGTTGACCTTCGCCTATCTGTTCCAATAGTTCAGAAACTGACAAGTTAAATTCTCCGGCAATTTGCTCAAGTCTTTGCAAAACAGGAGAACTCACAGTTATTTGATATTCAGTTGTTATTGAGGTAGCTTGGGTCATGACAGTTTTTAAAGCTGACTTAAATAATTGTAGCAAACAGTGCGGAATAATGACCTAATAGCGATCGCCCTTACATCCCAATTTGTCAAAAAGTGCGTGAAGCGCAGCTATCCCGTAGGGAATCGCGCCTCACTTCTCCTGTGCTTGTAAAAAATTTCGATCTGAGATAAACTAGGAAATAAAAACCAAGCAACCTCTGAATGAGGATAAAACAATGTCAGAAAGAGAATTATTGATTCGTGAAATTTCCCAAACACCCGATACTTTAGTGAGAGAAGTTTTGAACTTTTTGCTATTCATTAAAGCCCGAACAAATCAAGATTATGTTCACAACCATAATTCAGAAAATTCCGAGCTTCCATCTTTCTTGAATTTCATAGATAGAGTTAATTCTGAAATACCAGCAGAAGAGAATGCACAGCTACCGAGAGACTTATCAAAAAATCTAGATAGCTACTTGTATGGCTCACCCAAGGAAGAATAATGAGAAAAATCTTTGCTGATACAGGTTATTGGATTGCCTTACTCAATCCCGATGATACTCTACATCAAAAAGCTCGAAATCTCACAATCTCTCTAAAAAATGTACCCATTGTTACCAGTGAAATGGTATTTACTGAATTACTAAATGCCTTCTCGGGAAAGGGGAGTTTTTATAGACAAAAAGCCGTTAATTTTATCAATCATTCATTTAACAGTCCTGAAATCGAAGTAGTTAGTCAAACAAATGAACTATTCAAAAGTGCACTTGAGCTATACAATAGCCGACCAGATCAAGCATGGAGTCACACAGATTGCACATCATTTCAAATTATGCAGCAACAAAATATATTAGAAGCACTCGCCTATGATAAACATTTTGAACAAGCTGGATTTGTTGCTTTGCTGCGTTAGGGGATAACGAAATTGCCCTTAAATTCCAACTTGTGAAAAAGCCGATCGCACTCTAAGAATATAACCATCAACAACACGCCGATGGAGGAAACGGCAATGCCGTGTCCCTACCCCAAAATAATCCATCGCCAGATTAATTGTAGGGAAACGGCACTGCCGTGTCCTAATTTCGGGAAACGGCAGTGCCGTTTCCTGATTTCGGGCTACTCTTACAAAGGGCAACTCATATCCCCCGATAGTTGACTGAAACGCGCGTTTTCCCGGTAGTCTACCGGACAGTCAATCACGCAAGGGACATCTTGAGCCAGGGCTTCTTTTAAGACAGGAATTAAATCCGTTGCAGATTCCACTCGATAGCCTTTTAAACCCATACTTTCGGCAAATTTCACAAAGTCGGGATTGCCAAATTTGATGAAATCTGAATGACCAAAATAATCTTGCTGCTTCCATTCAATTAACCCGTAACCGCCGTCATTAAAGATCAGCGTCACAAAATTAGTACCGACTCGCAAAGCAGTTTCTAATTCTTGGCAATTCATCATAAAGCCGCCGTCGCCGGTGACTGCTACTACTTTGCGATCGGGATAAATAAGTTTTGCTGCCACCGCACCCGGAATGGCAATTCCCATCGCCGCAAATCCGTTAGAAATCAAACAGGTATTCGGGCGATCGCAGTGATAGTGCCGCGCCATCCACATTTTGTGAGCTCCCACATCAGAGATGACAATATCTTCCGGGCCCATTACTTGCCGCAAATCGTAAATGATTTTTTGCGGCTTGATCGGGAAACCGTCGTCGGCTGCATATTGTTCGTACCCAGCGCGAATATCCGCCCGCAATTGCTTAGCAAAAGGGTCTGTTTTCTCCATGCGATCGGCACGCTGCAAAATTTCATTTAGCGAATCAGAAATATCCCCCACAACTTCTACAGTAGGAATATAACTGCTGTCAATTTCTGCGGGCAGAGCTCCAATGTGAATAATCGGAATTTTGCCGTCAGGATTCCACTTTTTCGGGGAATATTCAATCAAATCGTAGCCAACAGCAATCACTAAATCCGTTTCTTCAAAAGCACAGCTAATGTAATCCCGTTTTTGCAATCCCGTCGTCCAAAGTGCCAAAGGATGAGTGTAAGGAATTACGCCTTTGCCCATGAAAGTATTGGCTACAGGAATATTCAATCGAGTAGCAAATTGTGTCAAAGCATCGCTGGCATTAGCGCGGATCGTACCATTTCCTACTAACATCAGAGGACTTTTTGCCTTGGAAATTGCCACAGCGGCTTTATTCAGGCTTTGGTAAGCGCCAAAAGTTTTTTCGCGGTTGTCTTTGGTGAGAGGATTTCCTTCTACAGCCATTGCTGCGATGTTTTCAGGCAAGTCAATGTGAACTGCTCCCGGCTTTTCACTTTGAGCTACTTTAAAGGCTTTGCGGACAATTTCTGCCGTCGTGCTGGGGCGGACAATTTGAGCGTTCCACTTAGTAACTGGCGCAAACATGGCGACCAAATCTAAATATTGGTGCGATTCTATGTGCATTCTATCTGTGCCGACTTGTCCGGTAATTGCTACTAGAGGAGCACCGTCTAAGTTGGCGTCAGCAACGCCTGTCATTAAGTTAGTTGCGCCCGGGCCCAAGGTGGACAAGCAAACGCCGGCTTTGCCGGTGAGGCGGCCGTAAACGTCGGCCATGAAAGCAGCGCCTTGTTCGTGGCGAGTAGTAATAAATTTAATTGAAGAGTTTCTCAGGGCTTCTAAAACTTCTAGATTTTCTTCGCCGGGGAGTCCGAAGACGTATTCAACGCCTTCGTTTTCTAAACATTTGACCAATAGTTGAGCTGTGTTCATTTCCGTTTTTTTCTCGATTAATGGGGATTTGTTCTCTTTTTCAACTTCTCGCAAAAATACTAATTTTGATTTTTTAACCGATGATTCACGGGCGGGACGCCCGTGCCACAATCAATACAGATTAATTGAGATTTTTGCGAGCTGTTGATAGAGTGGGATATTATTTTACCCAGACTGTTTTAATGTTAACAAATTCGTGCATTCCTTGGATGCTCAATTCGCGTCCGTAACCGGAGCGTTTGATGCCGCCGAAGGGTAATCTCGGATCTGATTTTACTAAGCCGTTGATGAATACGGCGCCGGCTTCTAGTTCCGAAATAAACCGATCGCTCTCTGAGTTTACTGTAGTCCAAGCGGTCGCACCCAAGCCAAAAGATGTGCTGTTTGCGAGGGCGATCGCCTCATCGATGCCTGCAACTCGGAATACTAAAGCTACTGGGCCAAAAAACTCTTCTTGACGCGCCGCAGCATCCGGGGGAATGTCTGCCAGAATAGTTGGCAAGTAGAAATTACCCGCTTTCTCTGACAATGGGCGGCCGCCTGTCAGAAGTTTTGCTCCCGATTGGATGCAAGCTTGCACTTGATTGTCCAAGTCTTTGAGAATTGTGGGGGTAGCCAAAGGGCCGATATCGGTTTCGGGCAACATCGGATCGCCTACTTTTAATAGCTTGAATTTTTCGACAAATCCTGTGATAAATTCGTCTGCTATTTCTTCTGCTAAAATAAAGCGTTTGGCAGCGACGCAAGATTGACCGTTATTCAGCATCCGCGATGTGACAGCAGTTGATAAAGCTGCTGCTAAATCGGCGCTTGACATCACAATAAATGGGTCGCTTCCTCCCAATTCCAGCACTACTTTTTTCAAATTTTTGCCCGCATTTGCTGCCAAACTTTCACCCGCTGCTTCGCTACCGGTGAGAGTTGCTGCTTTGATGCGATCGTCCGCAACTATCTTAGCTACCTTGTCCGAACCCACTAACAAAGTTTGAAAAACTCCTTCGGGAAAGCCAGCTTGCGCGAAAATTTCTTCGATTTTCAAAGCGCACTGAGGCACGTTGGAAGCGTGTTTGAGCAAGCCCACATTGCCCGCCATCAGCGCCGGCGCGGCAAACCGAAAAACTTGCCAAAATGGGAAATTCCACGGCATGACGGCTAAAATAGCGCCCAGCGGTTGGTAGCGGACAAAGCTGCTGCTAGCGTCGGTGGTTGCCGGTACGTCTGCCATAAATTGAGCGGCATTTTTGGCGTAATAGCGGCAAACTAAGGCGCATTTTTCCACTTCGCCGATCGCAGATTTGAGGGTTTTGCCCATTTCCAGGGTCATCATTTCAGCGTAAATTTCGCGATCGCGCTCCAAGATGTCCGCAACTTTCTGCATCCACAGAGCTCGCTGCTCAAACGGCAGGTTGCGGTATTTGTTAAAAGCTTGCTGTGCTAATTCCAGCTTAACTTCTATTGCCTCATCCGTTATCGGATCGAAAGTTTTCAGCGTTTCTCCCGTTGCCGGGTTGATAGTAGCAATAGCCATTGTTTGATCTCCTGCATGAAAAATACAAAACTCCCTGCTAGTTTTCAAGCTAGGTGGGGAGTTGTATCAAGGTATTACAAAATGGGAACTTGCCAGCCACGTTTTCAGGTCTTGCCAATTTGCAAGTGTCGGATTTGTTTAAATCTCTCTACTTTTAATTATAGTTTAGAATCTCGATCGCAAATCTTAAGAAAATTCGTCTTTGTAAGACTCCTCGACATCGGGGCGATCGCCAATCCAATTCTCAAGGTAGGGTAATTTCAGCCCTCACTGACATCAAACGGATTGTTCCTCAATGTAATTCTGCACGTAAGCCGTAGGGTGCGTCGCCATCAAAAATCCTCAAAAAAAGCGAAAATCTCCCAGCGACGCACCTTGCAAAAATTAGGCATAAGGTGCGTCGCCATCAAAAATCCCCAAAAAGAGCGAAAATCTCGCATCGACGCACCCTACGATAATTAGCTATTCCCCTCCCTCAAACAGATTTTTCCTCAATGTAATTCTGCACGTAAGACTGATAGTAATACCTGCTGCCTTTATCGTTATTCGCCACCATTCCCAACAGCGGAATCCCCGCCATTTTCAAATCTTCAAAAGCCAACAACAGCGCCTCCCGCTCAGTTTGATTCAGCCCCACTACGAGCATCAATCCGTTAGTGTGAGCCGCCAACAAATTCGCATCTGCCAAACCCAAAAGCGGCGCAGTATCGTAAATAACTAAGTCAAAATGACTTGACAAAGCTGCCATTAAATGCTGCATCTTTCTGGAAGAAAGCACCTTTGTGGGATCGAGAGGAACCGGGCCGGAAGTTAACACAAACAAATTTTCATCGCGGGGCGATCGCAAAATCAACTGTTCCACATCCACATCATCCGCGATCGCATTGTGCAAGCCTTGCCAGTTCGGTAAACCCAGCATTTCGTGTACCTGCGGGCGCCGCAAATCGGCATCCACCAACAGCACTTGCTGGCCCATTGCAGCCGCCGCCCGCGCCAGATTTACCGCCACAGTAGACTTGCCGTCAGCTACTTGACAAGAAGTAATTACGCAAGAATTGATCGGAGTATCAACGTTTAGTAAGCGAATATTAGCATTGAGCGATCGAAAAGCTTCTTGAAAAGCATCCGTCGGCATCGGCGAACTTGCCACATCCACGGGACTTGTCTCAGCAGGAGGAAGTCTCAAAATTTTATCGCTAGCAGGAATTACCCCCAACAAAGGCAGCCGAATCGACTGTTTCACATCCTCTGGAGTGTGGAAAACCGTTTTATTCTTAAACCGTTCCGCCAACTGCGCCGCCAGCATACCGAACAGCAAACCAGCCAATCCCCCCAAAGCCAAATTCAAAGGCATAATCGGAGTAACAGCCATCAACTCGCCATTTTTGTAGCGCGGAATTTCCGGCTTAGCAATAACTTCCCAAGCCACCTCTTTTTTGCCCACAGCTTCAAGCTGCAAAGCTTGCTGTTTTGCCAGCAAACTATTCAGCGTACTGTTAGTCAACTCCGCCTCGCGCTGCAAATCGGAATAGCGCCGCAAAATTACCGGAAATCCTTGAGAATATTGATTCAACTGCTTAGCAGCTTGTTCCAAAACTTGATTCCGCACGCCCAGCACCTGAATTAAATTAGCAGTACCGATCAACTGCTCGATTAACTTAATCCGCACCGGATCTTGAAAAGCCAGCACTTGCGAATTTACCTTAGCCAAATCAGTTCCCAGAACCTGTTGGGCTTCTTTCTTCAACAAAGGAATTAGGTTTTTGCGCTGTTCTCGCAACAATTGCATTTGCGGAGTTTGGTCTGTAAATGTAGCCGAGTTAATCGCAATTTGCCCTTCTAATTGCTGCAATTGAGTCAGCATCGCTTGATAGCGTGGAGCTTGACTCAGAGCCGAGGCCATCAGCGCTTGCTGCTGGTTTAATCCAAGCTGATTTTGCAGATTGGAATAGAGGAATTTCTGCTGATTGAGCTGCGTTTGCGCCTCCAATCTTTGCGTTTGAAGTTGGCTGATTTGCTGTGCGAGTTGTTGGGTTTGAATTTGCGGATCGATGAAATTGTACTGCTGCCGCAACTTTTGAATTTCTGTTTGCAGAGCTTGTTGGCGCTTTTGCTGGTTGGGAATTTGCGATTTCACAAAATCCAGAGTCTGACTAATTTGAGTTCTGGTATCTTGCACGCTGTAGTTGCGGTAGCCTAGCGCCACTTTTTCCAAAACAAACTGAATTTTTTTCGGGTCGTAATCCCGATATCTAACTTCGATAATTTTGGTATTTTTGAAGCGATTAATAGACAGCCTGGTTTGTTGAGAAAAAGGTAAATTATCTGCTTTTTGGTTCAAAAGGTAGTTGTAATTTATTTCGGGATATTTAGCCTGCAACTGTTTAATAATCGGCGACATTACTTGCGGGCTTTGCAAAACTTGAATTTGCGATTCGTAGTCAAAAACGGGATTTTGTTGCGTCGCGGGGGCCGCTGGTTGCAGTTTCAGCTCACCGGAGTATATTTTTGCTAAAGTATTTTGCGTAACAGCAGGTTCTACTAATAATTGAAAGCGCCCTTCGTATTCGCTTTTTTGATTCAGCGTCCAGGCAAAAACCCCGGTGGTCAGTGCCGCTGCTACGCCGATGACTAAGATGGATCGACTGCGGCAAACTTGCCAAAAACTTAACTCTTCTGCCTCTGTTTTGTCCCTGCCTAAAAATTGATCTTCTTCATAAAGCACGGAAGATAGTTTTTGCAGATCGGCGGCTTTTTTATGGTTATTAAAAAGTGCTATTTGAGATTTTTTCCCTGGTTTCATTTGATTTCTACAACTTATTAGTTTAAACGTCTTTACGGCTGGCGCAGTTTCAGGAACCCGGTTGAGTCCTAGATATTTCGTTACAACCGAAAAATTTTCTAGAAAGTGGGTTTATGAGGCTTTAGTGCCAGTCTATTCAAATCACCGAAAAATATCGAACAACCGAAATATTCCTAACAGCGGGCTGAGAGGACCGAGAGTTCCGCCTACATTATCCGAGAACGCAGCGCGGCCCGATCGCCTTACCATAATTACATCATTATTTTTCAGTTTGGGATTAGTTTCCTCATTAGCTGTTGCGGAAAAATTAACCTTAACAGTTAGCTGCGAAACAGTGCCGTTAGGATTGAGGCGAACTAAATCCACCGAATCCATTTCGGCCCGTGCTTTATTAAAACCTCCCGCTGCTACCAGCGCTTGATTTAAAGTAGTGTTTGGCAGCACCGCAATCGCTCCCGGTTTCACGACTTCTCCCACAATGTTCACCTTAATCGTATCCGGTGAAAAATTAGAATTAGCAACTTGTTCGTCTTGAGTTACATCGAGGTTTTCGGCTTTGGGAACGATTACCGTATCTCCCTGTTGCAGTGCTAAATCTTGGGAGACATCTGCAGCTTCCAAAAGTTGCCACAAATTCACATTAATAATTTGTTCTGTACCCGCCCGCGTCAGGCGGCGAACTTGTATTTGTCTGATATCAGCTACGGGCGTAATGCCGCCCGCCATTTTAATTGCCCTCGTTACAGTTTGCGGCAAAACAGTTTCCCCGCCGTTGGTTTCGCTGGCAGCAAACAAACCAGAATTTGCACCCATTTCATTCTCTTGTACCCTACTTTGAACCTCTTTTGCCAAAGTATAAGTACCGGGGCGAGTTACTTCGCCCACCACAGCAATATTAATTGGTTGAGTGCTTTGTCCGGTAATGTTAGCTACGGCTAAAGTCGGTGCTTCTTGGCGGTTGAGGCTAGTTACAGTGGGAATAAATATAGTATCGCCGTCGCGCAAAGTCATATCGGCCCGCAAATCGCCGTTTTGCAATAATTCCCACAAATCCACACTAATAATTTGTTCCGGTGCGTTGCGCTGGGGGCGGCGGATTTTGATTTGCCGCACGTCTGCTGACTGCGTGATTCCGCCGGCCATTCGCAGAGCCCGCGATATCGTTGGCATTTGAGTTCCCATTTGCTCTGCTGTGCCTCCAGGGCCTGCTGCTGAGGATATTGTATAGGCTCCGGGGCGGTTGATTTCGCCCGCGATCGCAATTTGCAAAGGACGCGGCGCCAGCAATTTCAGCGTAATCCAAGGACGTTTGAGGTATTTGCCGTATTTGTCTTTAACAGCATTAGAAGCTTGTTCTAAGGTCATCCCGTACACCGAAACGCTGCCAATTAAGGGCAAACTCAGGGAACCGTCGGCCTGTACTTGGTGTTGACCGTTGGGGCCGCTGTATTCCGGGACGTTGAAGATGTCCATTTGAATGCGATCGCCCGCGCCTAAAGTGTAAACTTCCGATCGGAAACTTGAAGATGCACTTGCCGGAACCGCCGGAAATCCGGGAACTGCGGGCACGGGTACGGGAACTGCAGAACCAGGAGGAGGAGGAGGAGGAGATAAAGCAGGAGGAGGAGGCAAAAATTGAGCGATCGCCGGAGATGAACTCGCAGCCAGCGCTGACACTGTTAAAAATTTGACCGTGAAACCTTTGACAGTATTGAATTTTGAATAGTTTTTGCTCGCCATCGCCTTTCGCCCCTATCCGCTTCCTACCCCGCCACCATCAAATGTAACCCAACTCTTCTAACTTGCTCAGAACTTTTTTAACACTCTCTTCCACATTTTCTCGCTCTGTGTCACAAATAATTTCAGGATTGAGCGGTTCTTCATAAGGATCGTCAATTCCCGTAAAACCCTTAATTTCTCCTGCTCTCGCCTTAGCGTACAGCCCCTTGACATCGCGACCTTCGCACACTTCTAACGGCGCTGTGACATATACCTCAACAAAATTTGGCTCCATTGCTCTAATTTCGTCGCGAATTGATCTGTAGGGGCTAATAGCTGCCGTAATTGCCACAACTCCATTGCGGCTCAGCAGGTTCGCTACAAATCCAATCCGCCGAATATTAGTATCTCGGTCTTCTTGGCTAAATCCCAAACCTTTTGACAAGTTGGTGCGGACGACATCTCCATCCAATATTTCCACTTTGCAACCTCTTGCCTTCAATTCGGGTTCGAGAGCTTTGGTGATAGTTGTCTTGCCGGAACCGCTCAGCCCGGTGAACCACAAAATAAAACCTTTTTCCATTTGCATCTGTTAATTAGTAACTGGGAAATAATTAAGACGTAAAACTTTATAGATGCAGTTCCCTTTTTTCTATTATCGTTATTCGCGGTGTGATATTGGCAATATTTGCGCGCAAAAAGTGAGAAATCAAAAGTTGCGATCGCTCCTGCGGTCATTTAGTAACAAAATTGTGCGATCTCTGTATAATTCCCGATTTATTATTTGTCAAGTCTTTAAACAGTAAAATTCAATTCGCGATCGCCAACGCCGAACATCTATCCTCTGGGTGCTTGTGGTCGCACCTTACATGATGAATGAGCCTCTTGCAATCTAAAATCTAAAATCTAAAATCTAAAATCCTATTCCCCATGTCCCCAACCTTAAAAGCAGATGTTTTGGTCGTCGGTGGCGGCACTGGCGGCACCGCAGCAGCCGTGCAAGCAGCCCGCCGAGGTGCGAAAACTATTTTAGTAAGCGAATTCCCCTGGCTGGGAGGAATGCTGACTGCAGCAGGCGTTTCTGCCCCCGATGGCAATGAATTAGCAGCTTTTCAAACCGGTTTGTGGGGCGCGTTTCTCCGCGAACTCCAGCAGCGACAGCCGGGAGGTTTGGATTGGGGCTGGGTCAGTTTTTTTACTTACGATCCCCGCACCGGTGCTGAAATTTTCGCTGATTGGGTTAAATGTTTGCCGAACTTGCACTGGATTTCTGGACAAATCGCTCAAGATGTGCTATCTGAAGGCGATCGCATTTCAGGCGTCCGGTTTGCAGATTTTACGGTTTCGGCCAAAATCACTTTGGATGCAACGGAATTGGGAGATTTGCTGGCTTTAGCGGAAGTTGGGCACCGCTGGGGTTGGGAATTCCAAGCCGAGTGGGGAGAACCCAGCGCGCCGGCTGCCTCTAATGCTCTCACAGAGCGCTATTCGGTGCAAGCTCCGACTTGGGTGGCAATTATGCAGGATTTTGGTAAAGGTGCGGCCGGGCCAGAAATTCCCGCGCCGCCTGTTGACAATCCCGATCGATTTATCGGTGCTTGGGACGGTTACACTCCCGAACAATTTCTCAATTACGGCCGACTTCCGGGCGGATTGTTGATGATTAATTGGCCGATTCGAGGTAATGATTATGGTGAAGGAGTCGATCGACTAATTGCATCTGAAGCATCTCGACAAGAATTCCTGCAAGAAAGTCTGTGGCACACTCAAAGTTTCGCCCGTTTCATTCAAACGCAACTCGGCCCCCGCTACGGCCTAGCACAGGATATTTTCCCCATTTCAACGATCGAAAATCAACAAAATTCTTCCATTCTGGGTTCTTTCGCGTTACATCCTTACTACCGAGAAAGCCGCCGTTTGCGGGGAGTACAAACAATCAGAGAACAAGATATTTTGCCTGTTGTCGGTGGAAGAGTCGCGAAGTTGCCGATAAATTCTGAGGGCATTTGTGAAACAATTGCGATCGGCAACTATGCCAACGACCACCACTACACCAGTGGCGACATTCCCTTGCAGCCCAAATCCCTCCGCTGGGGCGGCCGCTGGACGGGAACTCCGTTTACCATTCCTTACAGCGCGCTAATTCCTGCGAGTGTAGACGGTTTGCTAGCCTGCGAAAAAAATATTTCCGTCTCTCACATCGCCAACGGTGCAACTCGCTTGCAACCGACGGTAATGAATATCGGACAGGCTGCGGGGATGGCGGCGGCTTTGTGCGCGGAATCTGGATGTCAGCCGCGGGATTTGTCGGTGAGAGTTTTGCAGGAAGCTTTGCTGCAAGATTCCGAGGCGAGTGCGGCAGTTATTCCCTTATTTAATTTGACACGGGATCGATCGGACTGGCTCGATTGGCAGCGCTATTATCTCGATCGGCCTCAAGCATATCCCGCCAGCGGCGAATGTCCTTTGTCTGTAGAGAAACAAAGCAGTCAAACAGCAAATACCCACAGCGAGTTTTCGGGCATTTTCCGCCGCCTCGGCGAACAAGACTGGAAACTAACGCTGACAAGTCCCCAATCCTTAGCCGGTCAAACTTGGCAACTCGTGACTTTGGACTCGGAAACCGACAGATTTTTACAGAAGTGCGAAACCGAAAAGCCTCTGACAGTATGGGGCAGGCTGAATTTTGCGGGTGCTTGGCTGCTGTCGGTAGCAGTAGAATTGAAGAGGTAGGGTTTTTGCAGAGATCCGAAAATTGCACAGATATCTATCCTGATAGACCCGGGCAAGTCCGTATCACGTAATAGACACTGACACGGATACTACCCATGCAAACTTACACTGCAATTGCTTTACTGAGCCTGTTGGGCATTACCTTGAGTGCCAGCGCCGCTCAAGCTTTTGAATCTCCACTCGCAATCCTCGAAACTGCCACCGCCCAATATATGTTATCAGCCCAAACTCAACAAAAGGGCGAGCGCCATCCTGAGAGAGGCAGCGGACGTAGGGGTTTTACCGAGCCTAATGTTTACACTGATTCCCTACAAAATTTCTAATGGCACTGGACGCAAGCGATTACTACAACTGAGTTGGTTCGGGCCGTTCATTCGATCGCTCGATCGGATTTTCTGGGATTCTAGTTTTTCAGGTTAAGCGACAACTGCACTTTTTGTTTACAGTTATTAGGAGATTCTTTATTGTGTAAAAGATGGTAGCATATAAACCTGGAACCGCCATCTACCTAGAGATAGATTCTAGTATGTGGCGGTTTTGTATTGAAAACGCTTTAATTAAACAGGAATTACCCACAGGGCGCAGAGCATCTGGGTTTTTCAACCGATATCCCTCGCCCTCCACGCCATATTTTAGTTTGTCAAACCGAGTTTCGGCATCAATGACTGTTCAAGAATTATCAGCTCGGAGTCCCCTCAAAGTCCTCCGATCGCAAAAGTTATTTACGTTCTCTCCGCCGCAGCTAGGGTTTAATTTTCAACGGCTGCACTATAATTAACGTGCGATAACTAACTTATATATAGGTAAACTGTGAGCGCAGAGGGTGCAGCAATCTACATAAATTCGCCAATAAGAACCACTTATGCGGTGTGGATCGCCTTTAAGCCCATGCCCGTGTTACCTCAGGGAAATTAACTAACCTGAATATTAGGGTAGCTGTCCAGCTTTCCGGCGACAGTCGGCTATGCTTGATTCGGCGCTCTCGCAATAATTTAAGGGAGGACGACAAAATGCCTCCAAATTTGGCTATTTCGGGGATAGTGATGAAAAATGACTCTTTGGATCTGGTCAAAAGCCTCAGCCCTAGTGCAATGGATCAGATCATGCTATATCTGGCGTTTAGCGCCATGAGAACCAGTGGGCACAGGCACGGGGCGTTTCTAGACGCGGCCGCAACGGCGGCTAAGTGTGCCATTTATATGACTTATATGGAGCAGGACAACAACCTGCGGATGACCGGACACTTGCATCACATTGAGCCTAAACGGGTGAAGGTGATTGTTGAAGAAGTCCGGGAAGCTCTGACTCAAGGAAAATTGCTGAAAATGTTGGGTTCCCAAGAACCTAGATATTTGATTCAGTTTCCTTATGTCTGGCTGGAACAGTATGCTTGGATGCCTGGACGCCCTCGCATTCAAGGAAACAGCTTGACTGCGGATGAAAAAAAATATCTCGAAGGCAAGATTCCTCCGAATCCCCCTGACGCTCAACTGATCAATTCTTTTCAGTTTATGGAGTTGATCGAGTTTCTGCACAGGCGATCGCAAGAAGATATGTCTCCAGAAAGGCGAATGCCTTTGAGCGAAGCTCTAGCAGAACACATCAAGCGCCGCTTGATCTATTCGGGAACAGTCACTCGCATTGATTCTCCTTGGGGAATGCCTTTTTATGCCCTCAGCCGCGCTACTTACTCTCCAGCAGAGCAGGAAGAGCGGACATTTACTATGGTGGAGGATACGGCTAGATATTTCCGGCTGATGAAGGATTGGGCGGAAAAACAACCGAAGGTGATGCGAATTATGGAAACTTTGGATATTCCGCCGGAACGCCTCGACCAAGCTCTTGAGGAATTAGATGAGATTATTCGTAATTGGGCCGATCGCTATCACAAGCGGGGCGAACCGACAATGATTGTACAAATGGTTTTTGGGCCGCAAGACGACGCTTAGTTTGATTAGTTATTAATCATTAGTCATCAGTTTAGGACTAAGGGCAACTGTCACGCGACCACCGACTTGTAGGGTGCGTCAGACTCCGTTATTGAACGATTATCGAAGATTTCGGATCTGACGCACCTTACTATATATGCCACTTTCGTCCAGGACTGCCGTTGATTGCTTGAGACTAATCACTAATGATTAATAGCTAATAGCCCTGGACGGCGCAACCGGGTTTTTTTCTAAAAATATTGCATTAATGCCTTGACTTATCGTAAAAAACCCGGTTTCTTAGGTTGCGAATGCGTCCAGGATTAACTAAGCTAAAAAAGCTCTCCAAGTCGCGGCTAAAACGATCGCTGCGATCGCTCCTATGAGTGTATTGAAAAAATTTACTACCTCGTTCGTGAGCCACTCAAACTTTGATTGCACCGTCGCCCCGATCACGCTCTCGATGTTCGTGGCAATAAAAGCTGCAATAACACAAAAAACAATTCCTGTCAAGTCAATTAAACCGACTGCCCAACTCAACAGCGCGATCAGAATTGATCCGACAATACCCGCAATTGTTCCTTCCAAACTTACAGCCCCTTCGGTACCCCTAGGTACAGGCTGCAAGCTGGTAATCAAAAAAGTCCGCTTGCCGTAAGCTTTGCCGATTTCGCTGGCGCAGGTATCGGAAAGTTTGGTGCAAAAACTCGCGGCGTAACCCAGCAATAACAGGGAAATAGCATCTTGCGGCACAGGCATCTTGCCTGTCTCTCCTAAAATATTGCCTGTCTCTCCTAAAATAGATAATGCCAAAACTCCCAAAGCGCTCATAGTAGCAGTTAAAGCCGAACCCCAGACATTTTCTGGGCCTCGGGCGCCTGAACGCTTTTCGGCTATGCCTTCTGCTTCTTTTTGGGCTTTGCCGATGCTGGTAACTCCCGATCCGACAAGAAAGTAAAACATCACCACAGCATAGCCTTGCCATCCCAAACAGCCCCAGATGAGGACGCCCAATACCCAGCCGTGAAATTGGCCAGCGGGAGTGAGCAATTTTTTAGGAGCAATGGTGCCGATCGCGAGTAAAACTGTATTTAGGGCGATCGCCACCAACCAAGGATTAGACCAAGATAAATAATTAAAGAACAATTCTGAATTCTGCATTTATTACCTCCATGAACCAAGTCTTATTTCATCTTGCCTTCCCCGTGACCGATATTGCCAAAACAAAAGCCTTCTATGTAGACGGGCTGGGCTGCAAACTAGGTCGCGAATCGCCGAATTCTGCGATTATGGGTCTGTGCGGCCATCAAATTGTCGCCCACGTCAGCCACGAACCTTTGACGCCTCAGCGAGGCATCTATCCCCGGCATTTTGGGTTAATTTTTACTTCCGAAGCTGACTGGGAAGGGTTGCTAGAAAAAGCCCAGCAAAATAACTTAAATTTCTATCAAGAACCGAGACGGCGATTTGTCGGTTTGCCTACAGAACACCGCACTTTCTTCTTAGAAGACCCTTTCCACAATATACTGGAGTTCAAGTATTACTGCGAAGCTGAAGCAATTTTTGGCCGCAGCGAATACGCTGAAGTTGGCGACGCTGTTTGATATCTAGTCCGGTAGCGATTTGCCTCCTGTGGGGGCGGGTTTACGAGATTGTTGGTTTTAGGCAATTTTTGTAGGTGAAACCCGCCCAACAAAATTTGACATTATACAAGAATTAATCAAACGGTTAATCATGAACTTTTAATGGTTCTGACAGTGCTTCAGCGACCGCTTTTAAACTGCTGGAATGCCTCGCCATCATGGCATGGGCGAATACGGACAATTTTACTTCTTTTGCAGCAGATATTTGGGAACTAGAAGCGGGTACGATGATGAAATCCCAATCTGTCCAAATCGAAGTAAAATTGAGCTTTTCCAACAAGGCAGCATCTCGATTTAAATCTTCTAGAAAAGCACTGCCCGGACGCATTTGGATGCAGCCTTTTCCCCAGAGAGTGTAAGCCATCCAAGTACCGCTGTGAGGAGAAGATATGGCAATAAAGCGCTGCACTCGGTTGATGCCGCCTAACCTTTGCAGGTAGTAGCGAGTTACTAAACCGCCCATGCTGAATCCTACTATATCTAAATGCTGTTCGGGCGCAAAGGTTTTGTCTGTATAATCTGCTATTTGTTGGGCTAATTCGTCTATGCTGGCGTTGCCCCAATGAGGCGAAAGATTGAGGGTATGGACTGACCATCCCAGTTGGGTGAGATAGGCAGACATTTTGTAAAAAATTACCGATTTTATGAAGATTCCGTGAATTAGCAAGACTGGATTGCGGCTGAAATTGCTATTCATTTTTAAGTGGGGATTTTATTTTCGAGAGGTGCTTTTAGTTCTTCAACTAATGCGTTAATACTTTGGGGTTCTGTCACCATTTGGCGGTGCAGCAAAACGTTGAGTTTAACTTCTTTACCTACTGGCATTTGGGAGCTGTTCGACGGTACAATCATTATGTCAAATGGCGTCCACATTGATGTAAAGTTTATGCGTTTGAGCATGGTCACATCTTGATTCAAATCGCGCAGCAAGCCACTATCGGGGCGCATATCCAGGTATCCTGGTAGGCGTAGGGAATAGGCTGTGAGGGTGCCGCGGTGAGGGGAAGATAGGGTGATGAAACGCTGTACGCGGTTGATTCCTCCGAGTCGCTGGACGTAGTAGCGGCTGACGATGCCGCCCATGCTGTAGCCTACTATGTCTAAAGGCTGTTCTGGATCGAAGGTTTCAGAGATGTAGTCTGCGAGTTGCTTGGCCAGTAAGTCGAGGCCGAGGCTGCCGTCGTTGGGGGTGAGGTTGAGGCTGTGGACTGACCATCCGAGTTGGGTGAGGCGGGCGGACATTTGGCTGAAAATCATCTTTGTGTCCCAGATGCCGTGTATGAGGATGACGGGATTGCGATCGAGCGAACTGTTCATTTGAAAAGAAAATTGCTTGCTGATTACAGCATAGATTACTCCCCTAGGGAGTTTGACCCCTACTAGGACAGCTAGCGAATCGGATCGAGGTACGATCGACAATTAGTGGGAATCGCTAACAAATTCTGAGATACTTGTAAATAAGTGCAAAGCTGTGATGGTATTTATACCTAAAATTAGCTTTGATGAGGCAGCTTAAATACAGCAAAATGTAAATTTTGATTAATAAATGTAGACAAAGGTTGCCTTACCTCGTAGTCTAACTTTGTTGACAAGCTTGTACAAATTTCTCTAAAAGAACAAAAGGAGTAAGTGTAATGTTTGGTTTTATCAAAAATTTCTTCGGCGGTATTTTCGGCTTTTTCGGCAGACTGTTGGGCTTGAAAAAGTCTGAATATTTCCTAGATTTGGGCGAATCTGGAACGAAGGAACCAGCTAAAGTTGAGCCTGCCAAGGCTGAGACTGCTGCGATCGCACCTGCAAAAGTTGAGCCTGCTAAGTCTGAGAAGTCTGAGAAGTCTGAGAAGTCTGAGAAGTCTGAACCGACTAAGAAGGCTAAGGTAGAGAAAAAGTCTAAGAAAGACAAAGAAAAGGAACCAGTCGCTAGCGTTCCTGCTAAGACTGCGGAACCAGCTAAGATACCTGCAGCGGCAGCAACTAACGGGAAAGTGCCGAGTCAAGCTGAACCGATTCGGACTTTTGCTCCTAATAACTTAATGCCGACATCAAATGCAACTCGTCGCGGCCCGGGCCCCAGCATGAACAATTTCCGGGAAATGGCCCGTCAGGTGAAAACTAAGTAGGAAATTGGGAATTGATAATAGGGAATTGGGCATTGGATAATTCCAAATGCTGGCGTTAAAAATTAAAAAGGGGATTACTCATTTTTAATTTTAACTCTTTGTTCTATTCCCTATTTTCTTGGTTTCTGAGGAAGGCTAATCCGCTGTATAGCTGAAAAGCTGAGTCCCAAGGAGTTTCGGATTTGCGATCGACTTCTATATGAGATTCGATCTTGCTCAACATATTAGTGTAATCGAGCACTGTCTCGGCAAAGGGCGTAAATTCTGACCAAACTGTAATGTCAAGCTGGCGATCGAATATTTCAAGTAAATGATTCCAGTTAATTCTGGTGGTACTTTGAGGAATTTGTTGAGCGTTTTTGACTCTGGATGTTTTGTGTTTCGGGTTCGGTGAAGTGGGGATATCGGCAGAAGCTTTGGTGAAGTCAACTCCTTGTTGAAATTCGTAACTTTGGTCGCAAATTCGCAGAATGCAGTTTCTGCTGGGAATGTGCAAGTCACAGATTTGAGCGTAATCTTGCCTGATTTCTCTGTGGCGAAATTGCTCGGTTCTTCGGTTTGGGGAGTAGTCCATGACTTCGATGAACATCGGCAACAAGCCTTCTACTCTTTGGGTAACTTCTGACCAGTTAAATTCGATCGCACCGAGTCGATCGAGTCGATCTTTGCAAACAACCGCTGGGGAAGAGAGAGACTGGAAGTGTTGCACTCGGAAGATTTGGATTTTTTGAATATCGGCTAGGGTGGCCCAAAATACGGGAATGCCGGCGTTGAGGATTTCTTTACCGTAAATTCGGAGTTCGGCAATGGGGCCAGTTTTGTAGAGTCTCCAGCCGCGGCTTTGGATTTGCATCCGGGTTGTGTAAGCGTCGATTTTAAAGATTCTGCTGATATTTTGTACGGCTGCGGCTTTGTTTTCGGGACTCACGGGTTCGAGGATGAGGAGTCCGGGTTCGAGGTTGCTGGGGTCGTTTTTGGCGGTTTCTATGGCTTGTTGGCGGAGGTTTTGTTGGGCGATTTCAATCCGTTGAATGCCTTGGCGGGTCTGGGAGACGATTTTGGGGTTGGTGATGTCGCGGAGTATTTGTTTGTAGGTTGTTTGGGCTTTTTCGAGGTTGTTGGTGAGTTCGTAGTAACGGCCGATGTAATATTGCACCCACGGATTTTCGGGGGATTCTTTTTGCAGTTGTTTGATGAGTTGGGCGGCTTGTTTGTATTCTTTGCCATCTAGGGCGGCGGCTATTTGGTTGATGTCTGTCATGGCGGTTGCGGGAATGGCGTTGTTTCTATCTTGGCTGATGTTTGGTTGGTTCCGCTACTGGTTAACAACTTTCGCTCTTGTGTTAACTTATAGATATGATATGAAACTATGACAATCATTGAAAAAATACGTGTCAAAGTTGTAAAAAATGATTTTGAGCTTTCACAACACGCAGTAAACCAAAGTATCGTTCGCCGTATCAGGGTACAAGAACTCCGGGAAGCAATAATGGCTGGTGAAGTTATCGAAGAGTATCCGAATGACAAATATGGCCCAAGCTGTTTGATTTTCGGCTTCACCATGACCAATAGACCTTTGCACGTTCAGTGCAGTTATCCATCTCGTCCTTTGGTAAAAATCATTACTTTATACGAACCAGATCCGAAAATTTGGATTGATTTTAAGTTAAGGATAAATCAAAATGAACAATGATATTTGGCAAGAAACAATGGTGGAACAAAAAGTAAGTTATACCCTTGAAATCAATGGTAAGTTTATTATTATTGAAAATGTTCCTGCTAGAGTGTGTTTGGAAACGGGAGAGCGGTTTTTTTCACCTGAGACTGTGGAACAGTTGCAGAAGATGATTTGGGAAGATAGAAAGCCGACTAGGGTGATTGAAACACCTGTTTTTGAATTTGCTTAGGGGTTGGTTAAAGTTCAGTTAAAGCTGATTGGAATTTATGCTTAAGGTGTAAGTACCTTTGCTTGTACGATCGCCCAACAATGAGAACACTATGCTGCTATTATTTGAGGATTTTATGGTAAGTATCGCAGAGATTCCCAAACCCGGACAGCTTCTTGGGGGCTAATGTCCTTACAATTAGATAACTCTGGAGGCGCAGTATCTAAGAAAAGACGAGAACCCGCACCAGTAAATCTGTAAAATGGGCCTTTACCCATCCAAGATCCTGTTAAAGTAGGGCCAGAAAGTCGAGGGTTTTTACGATATTTTAACACTGCGCTTTTGCCCAATATTGAATTGTTGACGGGATAACTCCGTTCTAAGTCCGTCGATGGCATATCGCCAATACCGCCACCTGTGGATTCAATAGCAAAGCAAGAGTTATTAGAGTTTCCATAGATAATTGCGTAGTTAGGGCAAAAACGGCGGACTCCTGAAGGACAAGGTTTAACTTGAACGCTAGCCACCTGAAATCCGGCGGGAATATAGCTAGGAATGGCAACTTTAACTCCGAGAGACTTAAGCTGATTTGTTTGTATGTCAGATAGCTGAGTATTGGCTAGCAATTGCCCTTGATTTGTCGATCGCTCAGCCGTTACAGATTGTATGCTGGCGGCTAGGATTGCTGCGATGATGGTGATGGTGATGGGCGATCGCATTTTCATGAATTTTCCTTGTTTTTGGTAGGGATTTTTGCCAGATTACGAACAGCCTTCTATATACTCAACTTCAGGAAGTTTCCCTGAACGAAATCGAGTTACACGATTTTTGCTAGTCTCAAAAATAATCCGGTAGTTTTTGTCAGCGGCATCTTTAGGTACAAAAGTTAAATATTTGCCATTTTGAGGCGGGCCGCCAACATAAGGATGTGGAGTTTCTTTAATTTGCCCTGGATACAGCTTAATAATTTGCTCTTGAGTATTCCCGATTTTAGCTCCTCTGAGGGTGGTCATGCGCTTGTTGTTAATATCTACTCTAGCAATACGACCTTTTACTACCATAAAGGCAATTTCTTTTGGTTCTCCTTGTGGGTGAACGTAGGAACACTGATATTCGTCAACACCACCACTCCCACTTGTAATTAATTTAATTCCAGCAGATTTTGAGGCTTCATCAACGGTCATTCCTACTCGGATCGGCCTAATGCCATTAATTGCTAGTTGCGATCGCTCTGTGAGTTGCGCTTGAGCATTAACTGATGTTACCGAAACCGCAAAAATGACAAGCGTGCTAATTAGTAATGTGACAAATTTTGTTGAAGAGTTTAACTTTCGCATCGATTGCTATTCCTCCTTTATCTCTGTAAATATTTCTCTAATTCGGCTGTACGTTGTTTCGTCATCCGCTCCAAACATTCGTTTAGAAAATCTTGATAACCTGTACCGCCGCGATTTCTATACACTTCAAACTCGCAGGTTTTATCTCGCAGTTTAATCCACCCTAATTGTGCTTCCGAAAGTAGCGATCGCTCTTCGCCGCTTAATTGGGAAATCAGTTGTTTGTAAACCTCATTCAGTCGTCGATCCGAGGCCTCATACTTCAACCGAATACAAGCTCTGACTTCTACATCTCCTTGAGGGCGATCGCAATTAATCTGTTGAGCAATGACAGAGCGCCCAGATTGTGCAAAAACTGATGTTGTACCGAAAATTGCCAAAAGCGCGTGAAGCGAAGCTATCCCGTAGGGAATCGACCAAAAGAGCGATCGACTTTTCTTCAAATCTATTTTCATTATTCGTAAACCCCACCTATATGATAATTTTTATTAACACAAAACAAAGTAGATTTGATTTATTTAAACATTTTTTTATTTACTGAATGCGATGATTATAAGGCATCGTAAGCATCCATTTCCGGTAGTTCCCAATCAGGAGCCAATCTCCTCAGCCGAACTCGTAAATCTGCTGCTGGCTCCCGATCGATACCGCGAGATTGCAAGTTTACTAGCCCTGATTTTGGCATAAAAGTAACAATAACTTGCGCTTCTTCTATGTCGGTGGGTGTTTCCAGTAATTCGATTTTGCCATTTCGATATATGCCCTCTACTGACTGTAACATTTTACTTCTGTGATAATTAGCCATTTACATTTTAGCGGCGATCGCCAAACCCAGCAAGTCTCCGTACTTTTTTGTGAATATTAGCACTTCTCAAATGCGGCGCCAACTAAGGATAAAGCCACAATCGGCGCTGTCACCGCCCTGAGAATTCTACTCCCCAAAGAAACAGCTTCAAAACCAAACTCGATCGCTCTTTTCACCTCACCCTCAGTCCATCCACCCTCCGGCCCAACAGCAATCACAATCGCTAATTCCTCCCGTTCTTCCTCCCCCCTTATTAAGGGGGGCTGGGGGGGATCGAAACCAGTCGCTCCATCTGGCTCCCCCCTTAACAAGGGGGGCTGGGGGGGTTCTAAATTACCCAACAAACAATCCCACAAATGCCGATTGTCCCCGCGAGCAACACAAATAAATCGATATTTTTGACCGCAATCTTTTACAGCAACATCAAACGAAACAGGCTCTAAAATCGCCGGCACAAATTGACGTTCCGATTGTTCCGCCGCCTCCGCAGCAATTCTTCTCCACCGATCGACTTTCTGAGAACTCGGTTTGAGCAAAGTTCGATCGCTCGTTACCGGCACAATACTTGCCACACCCAACTCCGTCGCCTGTCTCACAACCTCGTCAAAGCCGTTTCCCTTCGGCAATGCCGCCATCAAAGTCACCTCTACGGGTAGCTCACTGTTTACAGAAATCTCCTCTGCTATCGAGGCAAATAACCCGGTTTCCCGCAATTCTAGGACGGCACACCACCAATGTCCCCGGCCGTCCATCGCAATAAATCGATCGCCCTCACTCAAACGCAGCACTCGGTTTAAATAATGCTGCTGTTCTTTGGTTAAGTCGATTTTGCGATCGCAAATTTGAGCGGCACTAATTGCTAATCTTTGTAATTGAGGCATTGAATTTGGGATTGTTCGTTTTCTATTAGATTTTTTTTTATTTAACCGCAGAGAACGCAGAGAACGCAGAGTAAGAGAGAATGAAAGGAGATAGGCAGGCGGGGTTTTAACCGCTCAAAAACAATATAAAGGCAAAGCATTTACAACCGGAATTATTTTACAAATCCAAGTTTTTTTCTGCAAATGCTCTGCCCTTATGTTATTTTTGCGTGAGGTTTATTTGATGCGAGCAAAAATCGAAAAGTGAAAATCGGCTTATGCTTCCTCCTTAATCTTCTTTAAATAAGTGGAAATCGCCTCTGTAGCTAGCTGTGTAATCGGCTTGCCCTGACGGGCTGCTTCTTCCTTGAGCTCGTTGTAGATTTCATCGCGGACGCTAATTCGACGGCGGACTTTGCCACCGCTAGGAGTGGCTGTCTCGTTCCCGTCATCGTTACTAGACGTAACATCTAAATCATTAATATCGGTTGTCATCGAGTCAGTAGATTGGTAGTTGGTTACAAATTGACGGATAGATTCTAACCCGACGCGATCGCAAAAATTGCCAAAACTCTCGCTCAGTTGCCGTTTTTGCTTGAAATAAACAAAAATCGGCTCCAGAAAAGCTTCAAAATTCTTGACGTGCAGCTTTTCCTCAATTGGTTTTGCCAGCCGCGTTTGTTCGGGAGAACCGCCCAGCCAAATCTGGTAGGATTCCGGCGAACTCCCGACAAACCCCAATTCTGCCATATAAGGGCGGGCGCATCCATTTGGGCAACCAGTCATCCGCACCACCAAATGCTCGTCTGCCAAGCCAACTTTGGTCAAAATCGCCCGAATCCGCTCTAAAATGCTCGGAATCACGCGCTCAGACTCGGTAATCGCCAGCCCGCAAGTCGGCATTGCCGGACAGGCCATTGCATAGCGCACTAAGGGGTCGATCGCTGTTTCCCGCTGAATGCCGCATCGATCGAGTATTCCCTGAATTTCCTGTTTGAGATCCGGCGAAATATCGTAAATCAGCACGTTTTGGTGCGGCGTCGCCAGTATCGGCAAGTTGTGCTTCTGCACAATTTCCCGCAAAGCCGTTTTTAGCTGAAATGAACCTTCATCCTTGATCCGGCCATTATCCACGGAAATGCCGACAAACAGTTTGCCGTCTCCTTGTTCGTGCCAGCCCAAGAAATCAAAATACTTCCACTCAGGCAGCGGTTTAAAGGCTTCTAGGGGTTTGCCAAAATATTCTGCTACTTTTTCGCGGAACCACTCTACGCCTTTGTCGTTCATCAGGTACTTCAGCCGCGCGTGCCGTCTGTCTGTGCGATCGCCGTAATCTCTTTGCGTTGCTACAATTGCCTTGACCAAATAGTAAACATCATCCTTGGCAACATAGCAAATCTCATCCGCAACCCGCGCAAAAGTCTCTTCTTTATTGTGAGTGCGGCCCAAACCGCCGCCAGCAAACACGTCAAAACCTTGCAATTCGCCAGCTTCATTGGTAATTACCACCAAGCTCAAATCCTGAGAGTACAAGTCAATTGAATTGTCTCCCGGCACGGTAACGGAACACTTAAATTTGCGCGGCATATAATGGCTGCCGTAAATCGGTTCTTCTTTGTCGTCGCTAAAAATTGTGCCGTTGCCGTTTTTCTGTCTCGCAGCCTTCACTGCGGGGTCTTCCTCGGCCGAAATAGCTTTTTCGCCGTCCAACCAAATTTCGTAATAAGCACCGGTTTGCGGCGTCAGCAAATCGGCGACATTGTTGGCGTATTCCAGCGCATACTTGTATTCTGGGCGATTTTTGTACGGTGCTGGCGGTGCCATGACGTTGCGGTTCAAGTCGCCGCAAGCTCCCAAGGTTGACCCCATATTTTTAATAATTGAGGAAAACACTGCTTTAAGATTTTTTTTCAACACCCCGTGAAGTTGGAAACCTTGGCGCGTTGTAACGCGGATCGTGCGGTTGCCGTATTCTTCAGATAGCTTGTCTAAGGCTAGGTATAATTGCGACGGAGTGAACCCGCCGGGATTGCGGGTGCGGAGCATGAACTGATAGTCTTTTTCTTGTCCTTTAACTCGATTGTCGCGGTTGTCTTGCTGGTACGAGCCGTGAAATTTGAGAATCTGAATCCCGTCTTCGGTGAAGTGGGTAGTTTCTTGTAACAGTTCAGTCGCAACAGGTTCTCGTAAATAGTTGCTGCGTTCTTTGAGACCTTCTGATTTAGAGGGCTTGCGCGCAACTGGGGTTGAAGTGGAAGATGTGATCATGGGAATGTATAGTGCCAGTTATAATTAGATACAGCCGATCGAATATTTCTTGACAATTTGACACTTGACAAATTTGTACTTGACAAATTTACTCAGAAATGCTGTGTCGGATATGTTGACCACTCGGTTAACAAGTAAGTTAACAAGTAAGTTAATAACGGTAATCCGGTAGGAATTCTGATGTTGTTCAAGTGTAACACGATCGAGCCGGGGCTGGAAAATTGTAATTAAGAGTTTATACTTTCGATCGCTTAACTGCACGAAATTTTACAAATAATTAACCTCAACCTTTGAAACTATGTCACTGTATGACGAAGACACCTTTGTGGTGTTAGAAACAAACCAGCCAGAGCAGTTTTTGAATGCGGCGGAACTCTTAGAAAAGCTGAAAGCTGTCTTAGCTCAGGAACACGAAGATTTGCCGCAGGACGTGAATAAAATATCGGGTTTGGAAGCTCAAGCTAAGTATTTAATTAATACTTATTGTGAATTAGATGTCGGGCCTGGAAAGTTTTTGCAGTGGTATGCAGTGCGTCTAGAAAAGTAATTTTGGGAATAGTTAGTTGTTATTGGTTATTGGTTATTGGTTATTAGAGCCAACAACTAAGAACTTAACAACTAACAACCAAAAACTACTGACAAGTAACAAATAACCAATAACCAATAACAACTAACTATTCTTCCAACTGTTGCACCGATGATACTTCAACTGCGGTAACATCGATCGTACCGGGCGGAGTCAAACGGCTAAAATGACCTTGCTCTATTTTCAGAGGTTCGCCGCAGTTGGCACACTGAAACTGAGTTTGATTTAAAGCTGTAAATTCGTATTGACAAACCGGACACTTGTCCTCAATTAAATTGCGTTTCAGCCACCACTGAAGCGCGAAAAATGCGACCACAGGCGTCAGAAACAAAAAACCTACTACAATCAACAATGATTTAACTACCCAACCCAAACCGATTGACACCAACAAACACGCGATCCCCAGCAGTATCAGCCAATTGCTAATACGGGGTAACTTTAAAGAGATTTTGGGGGTGCCTTGGTTCACGGTGGTCTCCTTGGGTGTCTTTGCAGGTAGGCATAACTCTATCCTACTCAGAAATTCCTGCGGTCGATCGAGTTAATTTTCCCATTGTACACGGAGAGACCGCTCTCTACTGCATAAGTTAATCTGACTCAGAGGGTTGAAAAAATCCTTGCAAGGATTGACAAAGGGATTCAAAACTAAATCTTGCGAGGGTTTGTTCCCTCAACCAGCGGCGATCGCACCTTTTATCCTCCCCCCGCAGCATTTCCCCACAAGCAACCGCTACTGCTGCCGAATCTCGGTGAGGAACTCGCCACCCCAGTTTACCATCTTGCAGCGGATCTGCCGAGCCGTCCGCGTCCCCCGCAAGGACAGGTATTCCGCAAGCCAGCGCTTCCAAATAAACTATACCGAAGCCTTCCTGGGAGGGCATTACATAAGCATCGGCTAACTGGTAATGGGCTGCTAAATTTTCTGTCGGTACAAAACCCGCAAATATTACTCTTTCGGCAACTCCCAAATCATCAGCGAGTTTGGCTAATCTAGGTCGATCGTCTCCTCTGCCAATAACTAAGTATTTCACATTGGGAAACGTTTTTGCGATTAGCGGCAAAGCTTGAATTGTGACATCGACACCTTTGTAAATATCTGTCGATCGCAATCTGGCCACGGTCATCAATATTTTAGCACCAACCAGATCGTACTGCTTTAATAAATGCAGCGGTTTAGGGCCAGTAGCAAACATATTACCATCTACAGTACAAGGTACTATGTGGAATTTTTCGGGATTTAATTGATTATTGCAGCAAGTGCGATCGCGCGTGTACCTGCTAATAGTCCAAATACTCTCAGCTTTGCTCATTGCTATTTGATATTTGGGCGGAAGCGGTTCCCAAACTTCCTTGCCGTAAGTTAAAATCGTGTAGGGAATTCCTAAAGGTTGGCACAAAGTCTGAATTAGCGGTGCGAGTTTGATGTGACCGCAGAAAACCCGTTTCGGTCGTTTTTGCAGCAAGCGAGTTAGTAATACTGTAGCAAACTTAAGACGGCCCAACCCGGCATTCTCAGTTTTGAGGTAATAAAATTTCAGATTTTTTGACTGGTAAGGATTGTTGCAGTTTGGGGAATCTCGCAACAGCAAAACTTCAGCTTGCGGCGAGTTTGTCTTTGCGGTTATTGACGCATAAGCTTTCAGAATGTCTTGAACGTAGGATTGAATGCCGCCTTCGCTGGCAAATATTTCTAGGAAACAGAATAGGTAATTTGCCGATCGCATCTCAGATTTACGCATTGACAGCGCAGACAATTATTGCTGTATAGTAACCGCAAAAAAGGGCGATCGCCATTATCCAGAGCTTTTAAACCATGTCAAGATGACTGTAGTTGCAGGTTTTACAGGCAAATATTTGACTCGCCTACTTTCACCGTTGGTTTTGAGCGACGATCTGCTTTTTTATTAGGGCTTTTTAACTAGCTGCATGGGTGAGTGCGAGGCTGTGGTTGAAGTTTACTATAATCTACCGTAATTTACTGTAAACTTAATGATTTTTAACAATATCCTACCCCAAGCAAAATTTAAGATTTATTGAGTTGGCGCAGCGCGTCCGACCAGACTGCGGATTAGCAGACCGGTGCCGATCGAGGCGATCGCCTCTTTAGTTTTTGGTAAAAGTATTATCTATCCAAAGATAGATATCGAGCCAGTTTTTAACTGTTATCATCATCCGAGATAGAGAGTTAAATCTAATATAATTCTGCCAGGTTTTTTTAAAATTCTGAAAGATTTTGTCGAAAATATTCTCCTAGAAATCTTCTCCAAATAAAAAGAATAAGGCTCATAAAGCATTTAAAAAATTCAAGCATCGTTGATTTTTTTGCAGTGAGGACAGAGATTATATATTCGTATCTTTTCTGTTCACAAAATTAGTTTATCGAGCCGATAGAGAAAGTTTTACGAGCAGAAAAAAACAAGGTCTCGTACAATCATGTACCAAGAAAAGCCTGTCACATAAAACATTAGGTATTTAAGCTTAAACCAACAAAAAATAATGTTGGGTGTCCAATGTCATACGGGCAAGCGACTCTCTCCAAACAAGCATTAATTGGAGTTTGAGGTGAAACGAATAACGATCGCATTCAGTATTTTTAGTATAGACGGCGTTTTTGCAATTAATGACCCCTGTGCCATAGGTGCAGAATTAGCCGCCAAACAGGCACAAAGGAGCTAATTCTTTATAGTTGGCGTAGATGGCGCACCAGAAGCTCTAGATGCACTCAAGCAAAACAACAGTACATCTTAAGTCCAGATGATGCAATAGAAGCTGGAATTGCCTGCGTACCAGAAGATCGGAAAAATCTCGGTTTATTTCTCGATATGAGTTCGGGCGAAAATATCACCCTAAATATTTTGGATCGAGAGACAAAAGCTGGCATAATCAATTCCAAAAACCTGGCAAAAGTTGTGACTGATGCCATTCAAGACTTAGGCATTCGTCTTGCCAGTCCGAGCATCAGAGCAATGGATTTATCTGGGGGAAATCAACAAAAATTACTGTTAGCACGTTGGTTGGCCATTAATCCAAAGGTACTTTTGCTAGATGAACCGACGCGGGGTGTGGACATTGGGGCAAAAAGCGAAATTTATCGAATTATTAGCGAATTGGCAGCCAAAGGGGTAGCCATTTTGATGATTTCCAGCGAGTTGCCGGAAATTGTGGGAATGAGCGATCGCGTCTTAGTGATGCGGGCCGGAAGTCTCGTAGGTGAAGTCGGCGGATCGACGGGCGAAAAAATTACACAAGAGAACATTATGGCTTATGCCACTGGGGCAATAGAGGTCAAAAAATCATGAGCGAAATGCAAACAAAAACCAGTAGTATTGCTTTGCTTAACAATGGACTAAATCTGATGAATGTGTCTTTCTTCTGGCAGTTAGTTGTCAAAGGTTGGGTGATTATTGTCGCTGTGACGATTGACAAAGTTCGCACCAGTTCTAGCGCAGCGTAAAGGTATTGCTAATTCGTTCTATCTGTTTTTTATGCGGAGCTTTGTCCTATGCACATCCAGCATTATTATCACCCGATTACTGCTTTTATCCTGGGAACGCCTGCTGTATTTCTACTAACATTATCCTCAAGTTTTGCTGCACCAATTGATAGCTCAGTTGCTCCTCAGTCAACTGAAACGGTAGCTTCTGAACCGTTAAATACCTTGGCAGAAGACCCTTTCGCGCAGGTGAATTCTGTCTCTCAACTCTCGGATGTAAAACCCACTGACTGGGCGTTTCAGGCGCTGCAATCTCTAGTAGAACGCTACGGTTGCATTGCCGGTTATCCCGACGGTACTTACAGAGGAAACCGCGCGGTAACGCGGTACGAATTTGCAGCAGGATTGAATAGCTGTCTCGATCGAGTCAGCGAACTAATTGCCGCCGGAACAACCAACCAGATTACTGGGGAAGATTTAGCGATCGTCCAAAAGCTGCAAGCAGAATTTGCAACTGAATTATCGGTGTTGCGGGGTCGAGTCGATGCTCTCGATGCACGCACAGCAGAACTAGAAGCGAATCAGTTCTCGACTACGACGAAGCTGAATGCCGAAATTATCGTGGTGGTAACAGATACCTCCGGTAACAGTGTTGGGGATTCGCGCGATCGCACCAACACAATTCTTGCCAACCGGGGGCGATTAAATTTTGAAACCAGCTTCACCGGTCGCGATATGCTGAGAACCCGTTTGGAATTCGGCAACTTGGGCAGAATTGCCGACAAGACGGGTACAAATATGACGGCCTTGAACTTTGACGGCAATGTCGATAACACAATCACCGTCCCTCACATATTGTATGTCACCCCGCTGACCTCTAATCTCTCGCTGACCGTGGGCCCGACAGGTGTTGGGTATTCCGATATTACCGATTTGCTGACTCCTCCCACGATCGCCAGCGATAGTGAGGGAATTCCCTCGAAGTTCGGACAATACAGTCCCCTCTACCGCCGGGGAGGTGGCGGTGCTGCTGTCAACTGGACGATCGTCAAAAACCTCACCCTGACTGTGGGCTATGTCGCCGGAAATCCCAATCTCTCGCAGCAAAGTAACGGTTTATTCAACGGTTCGTACAACGCTCTGGTTCAGCTTGCCTACCGGCGCGATCGCGGAGCAATTGGCGTAGCCTATTCTCGTACCTTTGCACCAAGCGGTAAAGCCGACCTCACAGGCGGTACGGGCAGTTTTCTGGCTGCGCGACCGTTTGGGGACAATATTGCTACATCCAGCGATTCTGTAGCCGTACAAGGATTCTACCGCCTTGCTCCCCGCTTCCAAGTTCACGGTTGGGGCGTTTATACTCGCGCCAATGCAGAAAATTCGGGTGTTAGCAGCGTTTCTGATGGTAGAGGCGGCGTGGTTTTGCTAAATGTTGACGGCGACGATCGCGCGGATATTGTGTATGGGGCGATCGGGATCAGTTTCCCAGATGTAGGAGGTGAAGGCAATCTACCCGGGATTTTGGTGGGTTTACCAGGTCGCGTGACCAGCAGTAATGTGCGCCGCGAGCGAGATACTTCCTATCACATTGAAGCGTTCTATCGCTTTCAGGTCAACGACAACATTTCCATCACCCCTGCTTTTTGGGTCGTTGTGAATCCTGAGAATGACAGCCGCAACGACACTCAATGGGTTTGGTTGCTCCGCACTGGGTTTAACTTTTAGTCGGAAAGATATTTGTCAGGACTGACGCACCAATACGCTCTCGCCTTTCAAGTCCATGCCACAACAAAAAACCCGGCCATTGCTGGCTGGGGTAAAAAATTATCAGGGTGCATCTACTAATATTTGCAAGTATAGCAGACATTTGTGGGGTGTCACCCTTCATGGGTGATACCCAACGGATATTTTAGATCAGAATAAGTTATGATTGAATGCGCCAATGATTGACAAAGCTTCTGTATCATCTCGTTTTGTCCCAGCCGATCTAAGATTTAAGATTTAGAATAAATCTGTGCTAGACCTCAAATTAATCCGAGAAAACCCGCAAGCCGTGCAAGAAAGCCTCAACCTGCGCGGAGGTAACTATGAAATCGAGCCGATCGTGCAGTTAGACAAACAGCAGCGGGAGTTGGAAGGGAAGCGATCGCAACTGCAAGCCCGCAGCAACGAAATTGCCAAACTCATCGGTCAAAAAAGAAAATCGGGTTTAACCCTCGAATCTCCCGAAGTTCAGGAACTGCAAGCAGAAGGCAACGCAGTCGGCACCGAGTCGAACGAACTGCAAGCACAAGAAAAAGACCTAAAAGCTCAAATAGAAGCCTTATTATTGCCGCTGCCAAACTTGCCCGACAAGTCAACGCCGATCGGCAAAAATGAAAATGAAAACGTCGAAATCCGGCGCTGGGGAGACGAATACATTCCCCAAAATTCCGGTATTTTGCCGCACTGGGAAATCGGCGAAAAATTAGGAATCATCAACTTTGAACGGGCAGTAAAAATCGCTCAGCCCCGCTTCGTCAGCTTAATTGGCGCAGGTGCAGCCCTGGAAAGAGCGATAATTCAATTCATGCTCGACCGGCACACAAAAGCCGGTTATGTAGAAGTTCTTCCCCCATTTTTAGTTAACACCGAATCTCTCACAGCCACAGGTCAACTGCCAAAATTTGCCGAAGAAAGTTTCAAGTGCGACCAAGACGATTTGTGGTTAATTCCTACTTCCGAAGTTCCGGTTGTCAATTTGTACAGAGGTGAAATATTGACAGCAGAACAGTTGCCAATTTATCACTGTTCTTACACTCCTTGCTTTCGCCGCGAAGCTGGCAGTTACGGCAAAGATACCAGGGGATTAATTAGACTGCACCAATTTAATAAAGTTGAATTGGTAAAACTCGTGCATCCGAGTACCTCCGAAGCAGAACACGAAAAGTTAGTGCAGGATGCCGAGGGAGTTTTGCAGGCGCTGAAATTGCCTTATCGGGCGATCGCACTGTGTACGGGCGACTTAGGTTTCGCGGCAGCAAAAACCTACGATTTAGAGGTGTGGCTGCCATCTGCGGGCAAATACCGCGAGATTTCCAGTTGTTCTAACGTCGCAGATTTTCAGGCGCGGCGGGCGAATATTCGCTTTAAAGAAGCTGGTAAAAAAGGCACTCAATTCGTTCACGCCCTCAACGGTTCCGGTTTAGCTGTGGGCCGCACAATGGCGGCAATTTTGGAGAATTACCAGCAGCCAGACGGAACTGTAAAAGTGCCGGAAGCCTTACAACCATATTTAGGACGGGAAGTTTTATAAGTCACTCGGCGATTGAAAGAGACTGTTGGCGAATTAAAAAAGGGTGAAACCAAACATCCCATAATCATGGCAAGAGAACTACGATCGGGCGGAGGTAAAAAGAGCACAAAAACGAGAGACACTCGTCAAGCCAATCGGAATGTTGCGCCCTCTTGCCCAGATTCTTGACAGATTCATCGCCGCAGTCACAATATGTTGCAGACGAGTCTTGGCAAGACCCATATAACCAGCACAAGCAGCCAACCAAAAACACGAATTCCTTGAGACAGAGAGCTTTCAACACCAGCCCGAGCGGGCATAACGCTGCTTAAAATCCAGGGTATGTTGTCTGGCCCTACCCTTGGCCTTAGCTTCGTAAAGAGGTTGAGGTTTGAGAGTCAGAACACCGGCCCAGGCGGGCGAATGAGTACATTGAGAGCGAACAGGACAACCAGCACCATCGGGGCGACTTTCATCGGACTTGAATCACCCGATTGCCATAGTTATCCGAGCGTGGATGCCAGGATTGGCTGATATTGCCTTGCCGACAAATAGCATGGTGATGCTCCCAATCAACGGTAAAACCAGAAAGCTCAAAGCCTTGCTTGGCTTTTTCTTGCCAACTTGAGTCAGAGGGTACAGGGCCAAAGAGTTCAATACCTAATTGAGTCTCACTCGTCAGCAAATGTTGGGCATCAACATCAGCAGTATCGACGATACAGCATATTCCAGGTTGATGAAGTACAGCAGCCGCTATATTTATATTGTGTGATGTTAATAGACCTCTTGCAAAAATAGTTAGGACGGGCAAGATGCCCGTCCCACAATAAAAAATAACTTTTGTGGGACGGGCATCTTGCCCGTCCCATCAATTGATAAAAGAATTTTTGCAAGAGGTCTAATATGTAGGGTGCGTCGCTGCGACCTTTTAAATGGAACTTGCAGATTGACTCTGAAAGCGACGCACCTTACTTACTACAAGATTGTGTGTACTACATATAGCGGTTCTCAGCAAGATGAGGTACGTAGTTGGGCTTGGGCCCTCAAGCGTCTGGGTGGTTATGTAAGCTGTCAGTCATACCTCATCTTTTTGAGAAAGGCTATATATAGCGGTTCGAGCGAAAGATTCGCGGACGTTGTTGGGCCCCGGCCCAATAAGTGTGGGTGGTTATGTAAGCTGTCAGTCATACCTCATCTTTTTGAGAAAGGCTATACATGGAATATGCTGTATGTTCTTGTGGCAACAGATGTTTATCGAGCTTTAGCTCAATCGAGCACCTGAGTCAGTTCTACATCTCCAGTGGTGGCGGGTGTCGTTTCCACATTAGTAATTAAATCAGGTGCATCTCGATCGCAAGTTTCTGTAATATGTACTGTATAACCTGTCCAATTTACATCTCTTTTTGTCCGATTACCAGCCTCGGTATCATCGGGGGAAATAATTAACTGCTTGTGAGGCGGTAAATTATCGGCTTCTGGCCAATAGACTTGCCCTTTACACCACCGATATTGCTGTATCCACACACATCGTAAAATTTCTACCGCTTTGAGCTGGCGCAACCATTCAGGACTTAACGGGTGATATAAAGCTGACAATAACAGATGACTATAGCAGTCCTAAATCTGTCGCAAAATCGAGCTAGATCGGAATCCTTGTAGTGCGAGCATCTTGCTCGCGTACTATTTTTCAAATCATTTAGGATTGCTATATCACGGCCAATAGTCAATGCCAAGCTTTCTTTTTCTGTTTGAGATTTTGGTAAACGGTATTGCTCAAATCTCGCGCCATAACGTACCGACCAATCCCGAGCGACTACTGTTAACAACCATTCATCCGCCACAGTTGCTAACTGATTTAAGGCATGACGTAAAGTTTCTCCAACCCCTGAGAGACGGTTGATTTTGCGGATGGCTCCGATGACATGAGTCGAGTCAGTTCTGCCTTGCCCCCTGGCTTTGAGGCATCCCTTATCTTGAAAGTGTGCTAGCATTCGAGCGAGTAATTCACTTTCACGTCCCGAAGTAATTAATCGACTTCTCCATTCACTTAAAACTGAATAATCACGCACGGCTATCGGTAATTTCTAGTCGAATAAGCATACTTCCAATCTCTACGACTTCTGACCGCTTCTGCTGCTTGTCGGTCAGTCAATCAGGAGGCAAATTGCATCACACTGATTAATGCTAATTGTCCAGGTGATAGCGCACTTTGACCGCCGTCGGCTCGAAACAAGGTCACAAAGTCAGTATCTTGGTACAACACTCCGAGTTCGTCGCGCATTTTCATCTATGGATTTGGTTTGGGAAAGGAGGTTCGTGCTACGGAGGCGGTCATTTCTCGAATCCATGACCAGTTGTGTGGGTGAAGAGTCATAATAAATTATTTAATATGGTGCACGATCGCACAATCATGCTGCCTATTCAGGACGGCGATCTACCAGGGGTGAAGCCCCTCAGAGATTCGCCAACAGTCTCTTTCAACCGCCGAGTCATCCAAATTTGGGTTCCCCCCACATCACCGTTAGGATTACTGTATTAATGAAAATCGCCACCTGGAACGTCAACTCAATCCGCACCCGCCTAGAACACGTTACTAGCTGGTTGCAAGCAAACTCCCCAGACGTTATCTGCCTCCAAGAAACCAAAGTTACAGACAAAGACTTCCCCCTAGAAGCCTTCACCAACCTCGGCTACAACTGCTACATTTCCGGTCAAAAATCCTACAACGGCGTCGCCATTCTCAGCCGATCGCCCCTAAAGCAAATCAGCAGCGGATTTGCCCCCATTCTCGGCGACGAAACCGCAGGTATTTTTGACGAACAAAAACGCCTAATAGCCGGAATAATCGACGATATTTGCATTATTTGCGTATACGTTCCCAACGGTTCCGAAGTCGGCAGCGAGAAATATGAGTACAAACTAAAGTGGCTCAAACTCCTCCAAAAATACCTCAAAATTACCCTCGACAAATCCCCAAAATTGTGCATTTGCGGCGATTTCAACATCGTCCCGGACGATCGAGATATCCACAATCCCAAAGCTGCTGCAAACTCAGTTGGCCTATCAGTAGCCGAACGCCTCGCACTCACAGAAATCATAGAATTAGGATTAAACGACCCCTTCCGCAAATTCACATCAGAAGGCGGACATTATAGCTGGTGGGACTACCGCGCCGCCGCATTTCCCCGCAACAACGGCTGGAGAATCGACCACCATTATCTCAGTTTTCCCCTGTACGAACAAGCAAAAAACTGTACAATAGACATTGCCCCCAGAAAATTAATCAAACCCAGCGACCACGCCCCCGTAATTGTCGAAATTTGATTTATCAGTTATAAGGTTAATAACAACTGACATCTTGCACCATTCTCAATAAGCCTTTTATGGGCGGGCAGGATGCCCACCCCACAAGAAAATTCACTCTTTGTGGTACAGGCATCTTGCCTGTTCTTGAGAAAGGTACAAGATGTAAGTAACAACCAACAACTAAAAATCATGTTCTTAGTAACCGGAGCAACAGGCGCACTAGGCCGCCGAATTGTACGAGAAATCAGACAGCAAGACAAGCCTGTTCGCGCATTTGTTCGCCTCGCCTCTCGCTACTCGGAACTAGAAAACCGAGGCGCCGAGATTTTTATCGGCGACTTAAAACAAGACAAAGATATTAAAAAAGCCTGCCAAGGAGTGCAGTACATCATCAGCACCCACGGCACCGGCGGCGACGTTCAAGCAGTACACTACCGCGCTAACATAGAATTGATCGACTGCGCCAAAGCAGCCGGAGTGCAGCACTTTGTCTTTATTTCTGTACTGGGAGTCGATCGGGGATACGAAGATTCCGCAGTATTTAAAGCCAAGCGAGAAGTAGAAAAATACCTGCAAAACAGCGGATTGAATTATACCATTTTGCGGCCTGCCGGTTTTGCTTCCAGCTTGTTACCGCTAGCAGAAAGATTTCGAGAAACCGGACTTTACCTGCTAATTGGCGACGGCAAAAACCGCACATCTGTTGTTAGTACCGACGACTTGGCAAAGATTGCAGTAGACTCGCCAACTCTTGCAGGCGCCCGCAACCAAATCTTGCCAGTCGGCGGCCCAGATGTGCTGACAAGAGACGACATTGCCCGCATTTTCGGACGCTTATTCAATCGCGAACCGATAGTAATCAACCCGCCATTGGTTGTGTTTGACGGCTTGCGAACTGCTGTGGGTTTGTTGAACCCTCAAGCTCAAAAAGGCTTGGGAACTTTGCGGGTATTGCTGGGTAACGAGTTTTTCTGCACTCCCGAAGAAGTGCAAAACTTGGAATCAATCTACGGCATGAGAATGGAATCCTTAGAAAGCTTTTTGCGGCGCAATTTGAGCGTTTAAAGTGCTGGTTATTCTCGTTACCAGGCTCTGCCTGGTAATGAAGATCCGGAGGCTCTGCCTCCAAATTGTTGTCTCATTTTAATGGAGGCAGAGCCTCCTGATATGCGTCCCCAGGCAGGGCCTGGGAACGAGCAAATGTAGCGCCAAATCGCAACTGGAAATTATTTAAGCAGACATAGGCACTGCTTCAACACCACCAATATAGCTCGTAACTGCGATCGGCGGAGAAGTTGGTTTAGCAATCAAATAACCTTGAACAAAATCCGCTCCCCGCTGCCGCACCCACTCCAACTCTTCCACAGTTTCCACACCTTCAGCAACTGTTTTAATGTCTAATTTACAGGCAATTTCTAACATCTTTTCCGTAATTAGTGCCTTATAATAATCTTGATGGACATTGCGAATCAATTCCATATCTAACTTAATAAAATCAGGACGCAACTGGTGTATCAAGTTTAAATTAGAAGAACCGCTGCCAAAATCATCTAGTGCAATTAAAAATCCCGCATCTCGGTAAAACCTCAGAATTTTAATCAAGTGCTCGATATCTGGAGGGTGCCGAGATTCCGCTACCTCAAAAACAATATTGCTGTGAGGAATTCCCGATTCATCAATAGCCTGTACTGTCATTCGCAGGCACGTAGCGGGATCGTAAACTGAAGTCGGAGAAAAATTAATAAAAAGTAGTTCTTGGATATCGTAAACATGGGCTTCGCGGATAGCGCGAGTCCGGGCCAAAGCATCTAGTTGAAAAATTATGCCTGCTGATTCTGCTTGGGCAAAAATCCGACCCGGATAAATTAAGTTTCCCTGCTCGTCAATTCCTCGGAACAGCGCTTCGTGGGCAAAAATTTTAGAAGTATCTGAGGTATAAACAATGGGCTGAAAATGCGTAGTAATGCGTTCTTCCGACAATAAATCTAACAGCCAATCAGAGTTGCTGAAGTTAATAAAAGAGTCTAAGGAAGTGCTGCGAGAAAAATCGCTAAGTTTCGGCTGTTCAACTTCGCGCATCCACAAAACTTTTGTCTTTTTCAACTCTTGATTTGTCAGCGCCGATGAGGCTAGGGCGCTAAACTTTTCTTTCGCTATTCCCTCAAGCATAATGTACAAACACTTGCTCTCTTCTAAAAGCCGGAATTCAAATTTAGCCTGGGTCAGTGCAGAAATAACCTTGTTCAGCGTGTGCGATACTGGAAACCACAAGTATAGGCCTCCGCCTCCGTCTATTTTTTCGGGTACTGTTTCGCAGCGAGAGCATGACCCGAAGGCTTTGCCACTTCTTTGCATTGGAATATGCTCCGGTTTTTGGGTTAATTTTAGAACAGCTAGCAATTTACTTTTATTATAAGCTCATTCAGCTATTAATACATCTATCTCAATATCTAAATATTGATGAGCTTGCAGTTGAGAATTATTGCGGTCTTTTTAATTGCCTGTGGTTTCAAACCTGGGCAAAATTTCTCAGCATTGAGCAAGTACGTGTCATTAAACACATTCCAAAATCCTCACAGAGGGAGAACGCAAACACTTACTCTCTATTCTCTATTGCTGCTCAGATTCTTTACGCCTTATTGTCTAATTCCCTTTACGAAAACAGTGGCTACAGTTGATTTTTTAGCAAATGGGAATTAACAGGACAAGGAGCTAGACCAATTTACTCCTACCACAAATATACCCAGCCGGACGATCGCCCAATACAAACTCACTTGCTGCGGAATATCCAATTTAATTTTAAAATCGGGATGACAGGATTTGAATTAAGCTCTCAGAACTATTCTACCACTTTCCGCCATCCTAGCCCATTTTTTCGCTCAATCTAGGCAACCTGTTTTGCGTTTGAGCGAAAACAGAGCGGTCTGCTGTATTCTTTACACAGTAAGCGACTCAGCATTATGCAACATTATGCAACATTGAGCGAAAAATCTAATTCAGTCACACTCAGCACATCCGCTGACTACCTTATTGGGTATGAGCAGATTTTAGACTACTTCAAGCAAGCACAGAAAGAATGCCCCAAAGGGGTAGGACTAAAGAAGGATAGTAAGGCTAAAGGGTCTTACATCACCCTTCAGTTCAGACTAGGCGACAAGCGGGTCAACAAAACTTGTGGGTGCTACCTCACAATGCAGGGCATCACTGACGCCTTAAATAAAGCTCACTTGGTTGCTACCGCCCTAGAATCGTTGGCGTTGCTGATTCTGGCGTATGAATCAACTTTCGCTTGATGTTACAAAACTCACCATACTTGGCTTATAGCAATTGGGAAATCTTTAATTCATACCTGTATTCAGCAACGCCCAATTATTAATTGGGTAAAACAAGCAGGAAAACTCTTGCCAGATTTTTATGAACCACAAATAAATCCACAAGTGGGAGAATTAGATGAATTACAAACATTTGTCGGTTCAAAAAAAAACTTCTGGATCTGGACAGCAGTAGACCACTTTAAGCCAGGTATTTTAGGATGGACTTTAGGCGACCATATCGCAAAAACTTTTGAACCACTATGGGATCTTGTTAGTAAATGGAAATGCTATTTTTATGTGACAGATGGCCCGAAAGTTTACCCAAATGTTATTCCGGAGGGAGATCAGATTATTAGCAAAACCTATATGACAAGAGTTGAGGGTGAAAATACAAGACTAAGACACCCGGATAGCTCGCTTAAAAAGAAAAACTCTTTGTTATTCTAAGTGTGAACAAATGCTAGGGTATTCAATTAAATTGGAGCATCTCAGTTTTGCATTTATAGTGCGAGCGTCCCCGCTCGCGATTTGTAGAATACGCGAGCGGGGAC
>NZ_JAUBRJ010000166.1:0-1848 GCF_036701805.1 Microcoleus sp. N3A4 | reverse complement strand
TTCTGCTCGCTCCGATTTGGGGAACTGGCTGATGGAAAAAGGTGTGTCTTTTTGCTTGAGGCTGAAAAAGAATCATCTTAATCGAAACAGAACATTTAGTTTGGCAACGGCTAGATCAACTAGGAATAGTGCCGGGAACGTCTTTATACTTTCAAGGAAAAAGAGTCAGAAAAAGTCGGACTGCTACTGGATTTGACCTAGCCTGTAAATGGAAAAGAAACTCTGGAGGATTTACAGTGGATGAAGCATGGTTTATTCTCACAGATTTAGGGTCATTGCCAGCAGCAATCAATGCTTATAAGCAGCGGATGGGAATTGAAGAAATGTTCCGAGATTGTCAAACAGGAGGCTACGATCTTGAAGGAACTAGCTTAAAAGGAGACCGACTGATTAAGATGATTTTGCTGATGACTCTCGCCTACACTGCGGCAATATTTCAAGGAACTGAAATCCGGCAAAAGCAGGTGCAAGCCCTATGTATCTCGTCGTAAAGAACCCCAAAAAAAATATCGTAGACGGAGTACATTTGGTGTGGGTGTAGATGGAGAAAAGTGGGTTAATTATCTAAAACAATATGCTGAACAAGTTGAAGAGTAAACGCAAGTTAAGTCCAAATAAACGCCGATTTTATCAACAAGGTATGCGGGCTGCAACCCTTATCCGGTCTATCTCCTAGACCTTTCTGTCACCCCCCCAGGCATCAATATGTTTGAGAATGTTTGAGTTCTCAAAAGTAAGCCAACAATAATGAACGCCCAAACTCTATTGACTATTAAGCCAAATTTTCAGCATAAGTTATTGCCAGTAATCACCTAACTGTGCAAAACTCTTACTCATTTTTTTTACGAGCAATCAATTTCTGGAAGTAAAGAAGGAGCAGATTTACCTTCACGGTTATTGGCAACAGCAGTCGTGATCAACTCCAAGATATTGCGTTGTTGCGATTTTAGTGTGGTCACTACAGTTAGCATTCGTGCGACAAAAGTACTTCCTGCTTTTGTTTGGGAGCCAAAACTGGTACGCCGCCTTTCTTACGGCTGGACGAATAACTCTTTCGGCAGCATTAGGGACTCGCGGAAAAATAAAGTACCAGTCAAATTGGGATAATATAGCAATCCTAAATCAGTTGCAAACTAATCGGGCTTCACTAATCATGATTAAGTTGGTATTAATTCAATACTCCGGACAGTTTTTAAAGAGGAATGCGATCGCAATAAAATAGTGAATTGAAAAAACTGAGTGCTATCTGAACCCAAAATAAACAGAAAAAAAGGCACTCTTTTAGGTTAAGCTATAAAAACACACAAGCTCAACAGATTGCATACATGAAGATTATTGAATCCATCTTACAACAAATGCCAGGGATTAGTCAACCCCAAAAGAAGTTTTTAATCACTTTATTCTCAACTATTTTGCTGGTCCTTTGGTTTGGTCAACTTCACCAATCTCAGTCGTTATAGTTGTTTGAGCAAAAAAACCTACCGTCGTCACTTTCTCAAAAGCTTTAACTTTCCACAATTTAATCAATATTTTCTCGAATTTACCTTAAATCCTGAACACACAGTCATTGCCGTTATTGATTGTTCTTTTTTAAGAAAAAGTGGCAAAAAAACTGACGGTAAGGGTTATTTTTATAATGGTGTAGCGGGTAAGTCGTCACAGGGATTGGAAATTTCTGTGATTTATATAGTCGAAATTGAGACTCGTTTATCTTATAGCTTAAGTGTACAACAAACTCCATCACGCCCTCAAATAAAGAAGGTGAAAAAACTGCCACAAAAACCGAAGAATAGCTGGTCAAAAAAATCTCGCAAAAAACAGGAGTCTCAAAGCTCAACGCCTGACATC
>NZ_JAUBRJ010000051.1:35687-55871 GCF_036701805.1 Microcoleus sp. N3A4 | reverse complement strand
CTTGATGCTCATTCATGGTTTTTTCCTCTTGGCTCCTAATTCGTTCATTGTAACTCAAAAAAGCCTGAAGTGATTACTGGGTAATCACTTCAGGGTTGAATTTTTAAAATTTATAACCATCAATTCTATTTAAAGACCTGCGGAATGTGGGTTTGAACAGTGTCAGCAAGCGTATCAACAAATTAAGGATTAAGTAGGTAAACGCAAAAAAACAATAATATCCAATCGATAATTCTAGGGGCAGGTTTTACCAAAAATTATTGCCAAAAACCGACAATCTCAAAAACCCCCACTCAATGGCAAATCGCAATCTAATTCTTTCCATATACAAGGGTTCAAGGTCGTACTCGAATAACGCGCTTAGCATCTAAGAGTACGACCTTGAAATGGTTCTATCAGACCTAATAAACCAATGGGTTGAAGCTGGCAAAACTAGCACCTACCCCAGCAATAGGATTCGGGTCAGTGCCGCCCACTAAGTCATTGTAATTAATCATGACGTTAGGGGTACTTATTCCGCTAGCGATCTCCCCATTGAAATAGTTGGTGATGAAATTGCTTATATCTACTGTTGCCGGCGCTGAACCACCAAGCAAGCTGGAATCTTGTAGCGGGATACCACCGATCGCACTAGCCGAACGAAAGTCAGTAATTGGATCGGCGACAATGCTTGCTGCATTTAAGCTAGCGAAGATTTTACCCGCGTACCTCACTTTCTTGAAAAAAGCTGTAGCGAGGAGCCAGACTGATAAAAAGCATTTAACTACTTGCGGGACATATTAGTAGAGCAAGGATTCCTCGCCCTACTAACAGCCTTAGATGAGAGTGATACTTGTTGCCGCTGTACTGCCGAAACTGTAGCCCGCAGTGGGGTTAGTAAGACCTAAGCGCACAGTCCCATTATTGGTACTAAATGGGTTGTCTTGAAGAGTAAAGGTTTGGCTGAGTTGGCCGTCGGCGAAGGACAACGTGCCGCCAGTGGAGCCGCCCGGGCTAAGCAGGTAGTCGTTACCAAATACAGGTGCAGGGCCGCTGCCTGGAGTACCCGCCAGAATAATATAATCAATTGATGCTGCACCTAAGCCGCTTGAGCGGGTAACTGTAACCGTTGTGCCGCCCCCCTGAGTGGCGATCGTGCCGTAATTAGACGCACTATACTGGAAGACATTGCCAGATGCACCGCCGCTACCGTCAAGAATGTCTAGTCTTGCTGTTGACGGAGTGCCGACGGGGCCGTTGTTGAGAAATAGGTTAACAGTCTCAGTCATTTCAGGCACAGTATCAGGATTGACAAAGATGCTGAACGTCTTGGAAGTTTCCCCAGGGCCAAAGTTGAGTACACCAGCACTAGAGGAATAATCAACCGCAGTTCCAGTTGATAGGGCGGTGCCGTCAAGAGTACTGTAGCTAATCGTTGCAGTCCCCGTATTAGAGCCGATGCGATTGACTGTCACCGTAGCAAAGCCAGATGATTCCTGAGTGCTGAAAGTAGCCGCACTAAAAACAAACTGGGTTGCTGTTGATGTTGGTGGAGTCGGAGTCGGTGTCGGAGTCGGCGCAACATTATTAATCGTCAAGATTGCCGGATTGCTGCCCACACTACCACCGCTGAGTACCAAGTTCACCGTTTCCGGCCCTTCAGCAATCGCATCAGTCAACGCTGGGACAGTAAAACTTGCGCTATTTTGCCCAGCCGCAAAGTTCAGCGAACCAGCCGCCACCGTGTAGTCAGGCGCAGTACCACTAGAAGTAGCCGAACCGTCAACAGTAGCGTAGTTAATCGATGCAGCCGCCGTACCACCTGTGCGAGTAACGTTAATCGTAGCCACGCCGCCTTCATTCACTGTGTAACTTCCTTGCTCGAACTGGAAGATACTTGCAGGTGTTGGCGTCGGCGTCGGCGTTGGCGTCGGCGTCGGCGTCACATCATTGCCTTGATATTGAATACTCCGCACTAGGTAGTCGGAACTATCGTTTTTGAAGGAGGTGCCGAGGTAGGCAGCGGTGGGGCTATCGTAGGCTTTGCCGGAGAACCGCAGTTCGTCAAAAGCGACGCTAGTGGAATTTGATTCTACCTTGAATTGGAAATTGCCATCGGTACGATCGGCAGTAAAAGTCACTCCATTTGAAGACACAGAGAGAGGTTTTGGAGTGGTCGGAGCGTTGAGGCGAGTGATGGTAAAATTGGTAGCCGGTACCAAAACCCCATTATTGAAGATTTGCAGCAAACCAACTTCATTGCCTTGATCGCCCGCTCCTGGAGCTGTTTTGACGCTCAATGAACTTAGGTCGATCGTGGCGCTAGTCACGTCTTTGTTATCTGCCCATTTCACCTTCAGCGCCTGAGATTGATTGGTGTTGGGGTCATAGTTGATTTCCGCCCGCACTTTATTGACATCGGTGAACCAACCATCATAAGCAGATGGGACACCAATACCAGCGACACCGCCGTAGCTCAACCAGCTTTTAGGGTTTTGGTTCGTTGCCAAAGTGAGGTTGCCGATCGCAGTAGGGGTAAGGTAGTCAGTTTCGGCGCCATCAGCAGCTATCCCAGACAGTTTGATACCTTGATTCTGGGAGGCGGTAGCCCATTTTGCAATCAGGTCATCGATGACGCTGTAATTAGTGGCTTGACCCAAAGAACCAGTAAATGAAGTAGCCATAGCTTCTCTTTTGATGATGAGTAATTAAGGATTAGAAGTGACTGAAAACCAGAGGTTGGGCTTTCTTTATAGAGATCGGTCACTGCCAGAAAAATTTCGTCTCGTCATTAAGTACGTGCAGGTAAATCAAGTAACAACGCTTATGCTGCCAAAATGCTTGCCCAATAAGCAGTTGAAGGCTTTATCGCTTCTGCGTGATTAAATGTTGAGTGTAATTATTACTTGCAGCTAGTTATACAGATGCTTATTTTTTACTTTCATCATCAATAACTTCGATCCGGAAAATTTTCCGATAATTTTTTCAGCCTTATAAAAAGCGGGTTTTCCACATCTGTAGAGGAGAGCTTAAATCCCACATTCCGCACCCCAACGGGCCGCGTACACTGCTTCAGCGGACAAAAGTGAATCAGGAGAGACAAAGCGTCAGTAAAAATACTGAATAATTTATATCTCTAAGCATAATCCAGTTGGGAATTCCTGAAAATTGAGGTTCGGGCGTAAGTTACAGCAGATTCCACATTTATGAAGTACACCCGCCTATCGTGAGCTTCCCCTCCTTTCGACACGGCACTGCCGTGTCCCTACACTTCACAAACCTGGAATACGCCGTAAATCTGATTCCATTAAAAATGCGATCGGTAAAAAACCAAGTTTATTGCCGATCCGTAATGTGATTGACGATCGCCCTCAAGATGTCAAATGGGTTCTATATGAGGAGTGAGTTGATTCATCAGACATCTCCAAAAATCCCCAAACCATTGACGTGAAACGTTTGTGGTTGTTTTACCACAGTGTCCAACAACCACAAGGCCTATCAGCAGCAATTTGATAAATAAGAAGCAGGAATTATCAACCTACCCTCTAATTTGTCAGCGGCAACTCTACAATAAACTCAGTTCCTCGGCCAACCTGACTGACGCAACGGATCTTGCCGCCGTGAGCTTGAACAATTACCTGATAGCACACTGAAAGTCCCAAACCAGTGCCTTTCCCCACAGGTTTAGTAGTAAAAAACGGGTCAAAAATCTTGTCTTGAATTTCCGCAGGAATGCCAGTTCCCGTGTCGCGGATAGAGATTGTTACCCAGTCTGGATCGCTTTGCCAACTGCGGATAGTTAATTCCCCCGGTTTGCTCGTTGACTGGAGCGCATCTAAAGCATTGTCAATTAAATTATAAAATACTTGGTTGATTTGACTGGCATGACATTTGACGGGTGGCAAACTGCCGTATTGTTTGTCGATTTTGATATGGGTTTTTAGCTTATTTTGCAGCATCAAGAAACTGCTTTCTAAACCTTCATTTAAATCTACAGGTTGTAATTCAGCGTGGTCTAAACGAGAAAAATTTCGCAGCGTCATCACGATCGAGCGAATCCTGCCGCTGCCTTCCCGCATCGACTTGAGCAAGTGGCCAAAGTCTTCTCGAATGTAATCGAGTTCTAGTTCTTCATTTATTTTGACAAGTGCTGCCGCTGCTTCCGGGCAGGCATTCCCGGTCAGTTCTAGAGCTTCGTTCAAGACTTTAAAATATTCTTGAGCGTGAAACAAGTTAGCGTGGATGAAATTGTTAGCGTTGTTAATTTCGTGAGCAATTCCCGCTACCATTTGCCCCAAACCGGACATTTTTTCGCTTTGAATCAATTGCTGCTGTGTCGATCGCAATTCTTCTAAGGCTGCTTGCAATTGCTGGGTTTGAGCTTGAGATTTGACCGCAGCTTCTCGGACTTTGCTGTAAAGTTCTGCTTGCTGAATGGCGATCGCCATTTGGTCGGCTAGCTGGGACAGCAACTCCATTTCTTGCTGCTGCCAGTTGCGGGTATCCCGGCACTCGTGAGCAATCAGCAAACCCCACAGTTTACCGGGAAATTTAGGATTATAGCTTCCGGCTGTGTCGGGGTAATTTTCTTCTGTTCGCGCGGTAACGATCGGCACGATCAAATTAGCTTTTACCTGCAAACTTTCTAAGAAATTAACGTGGCAAGGCTCTAAACCGGCATGAAAAATATCATTAATTGCTTTGACTCGCCCTTGCTGGTAAAGATCGGCGTAATCTCCCCGGAAACACTTATCCGCCCCCATATCTCCTAAAATTGAAGGCCAAGGAACCGTCATGTTTTCAACAACAACTTTTCCCTGCCAGTTGTCTTGAAACTGGTACATAATTACTCGATCGCACTGCAACAGTTGGCGGACTTCCCTCACCGCTGTTTCCAGGATAGTTCCCAGATCCAGGGTACTGCGAATTTGGTTGCCGATCAGCCGCAGCAGCGATTCTCGTTCGGCTTGGCGGCGCGTTTTGCTGTAGAGTTTGGCTTGATTGATCGCGATCGCCAATTGCGATGCTACCCCTTCTAAAAGCTGCCGTTCGCAATCAGTCCATTCCCGTTCGCGATCGCACTGATGCAAGCCAATTATGCCATTCACTTCACCTTGATAGCGAGTAGCTACTGCCAGCATGGACTTAATCTCCAAAGCTTCGGCAATCTTTCGAGTTTGTTCGTTCAATCCCGGAAAATCCAGAAACTTCGTCACTGCTAGCGACTCTTGCTGAGACACGACAGCAGCCAAATGCGGGTTGTCAGTTATCGGTACTTTCATGCCCAGTTGGATCGGATAGTCCCCCGCGTTGTACTCTCCCCGCGTGACTAAAGTTTTTTCTGTATTTGATTCTTTAACTAAAATGCTCGCGCGGCTGGACTGTAGCGCTTGCCCCAGCAATCGGCAGGCCGATGTCAAAATTTCTTCTATGTCAAGTGTACTGCGAATTTCGTTATTAATTTGGTTCAGCAAGTTTGATAACTGAACTTGCTGCTGCATCTGCACTATTAGGGCTTTTTGTTGGTCTACTTCCGGCAGCGAAAGACTTTCTTCCTGCCTCTTCTTTTCAGGTGCAGGCAAGCGCGAAGTTAATCTCGGCGGGGGGTTTTCGTGTTCTTGTATTTTTAAAGACATACTTACTCAGCCGTTGTACAGTATTTTGATTGAGCCCGGTTTTTTAAACCTGTGCTTACCCCGCCAAGAGCCCGATCGCAGCTACCAGGACTTTTGGAATATCTTAAGACATTATAAAGGATGCAGCCTGAGCATAGCAATTATTTGCTTTACAAATATTTATCAATATAAAGTATGCGCTCTGCAGCCTACAATACTAATTGGCGCGCCCCATTTAACTTGGTCAATCGATTTTAGATTTTAGATTTTAGATTTTAGATTAAAGAATTGAAGCATTGACCCAGCCCAAAAACGGATACCGTGCCACGTACTTAAGTCGTGGAAAGATCAAAATTTTAGACCAAGGTTCAAGCTCCCAGATTGCATCTGTGGGGTAAATCTAAAATCTAAAATCTAAAATCGACTGACCCCACGGATAAATTCGGGGGGCAAGTTTCATCGGATGCACGTTTTTTATTTCTGGACGGATGAATCCGGGGGCTTGTATCCTGGATGCTTTCGGTCAGATATTAAATAGAGTTAACCGCGCGGTTAAGCGAATAAAATTAATCTAACAATAGTCCGGACAGTTTTCAATCACTAACGGCAGAATGCGGGTTTCAGCCTTCTCAGTGAGGTCAAATGCTAACGGTAGAATGAGGGTTTCAGCCTCGGTCTCAAAAACTGTCCGGAGTATTGATCTAACATCTATCTTTAGTTGAATGTTTGCGCGTTCGATCATCATGGAAAAATCAATTGCTGACAATTTTAGCCCGCAAGATTGCACCGACAACCTTACCTCTGAATTGACAGGTAAAGGTCAGATTAAAATAGCTTTGGCGATCGGGAATTCGCGCCTGCACTGGGGATTATTTGCAGGCAAAACTCTGGAGAAAACATGGGATACAGAGCATCTCAAAGCTGATGCTGTTTCCCGGCTCTCCGAAGCCCAAAAGGTCGAATATTTGGTACAAACAGTAAGGAGGTCGATCGAGGAAATATCTTCTCAAAATCTCCTTTGTCTTCCTGCTACTCCCGCTTTTTCTAGTCCTCACACACTTTCTTTAGTTCCTCTGCCTCTACTTTTAGCGTCAGTTGTTCCCCAACAAACAGCTATTTGGCAGAGTTATCCTGATGTCCGAATTATTACTTTAGACCAGTTGCCGATCGGGGGACTCTATCCTACCCTGGGAATTGACAGAGCTTTGGCTTTACTCGGTGCTGGCAACCAATTTGGTTGGCCAGTTTTACTTATAGATGCTGGTACAGCTTTAACATTTACTGGGGCTGATGTCAATAGGTATTTAGTTGGGGGCGCCATCTTACCGGGTTTGGGTTTGCAGTTATCATCGCTGGGCAAAAAAACCGCTGCATTACCCTCGATCGGCTTACCAGAAAATCTGCCGCACCGCTGGGCTACCGATACTGCTGGGGCAATTCAAAGCGGAGTTGTGTATGCGGCGGTGGCAGGAGTTAGGGATTTTATTGAAGATTGGCGGTGTTTGTTTCCTAATAGCAAAATTGCACTCGCGGGGGGCGATCGAACTTTGCTATTGCAATATCTCGCCTCAGCTTTTCCCGATACGGCTTCTGCAGTAATTGACGCACCCGAAGCCATTTTTTGGGGAATTAGCCAGTTGACGGTTGACGGTTGACTGTTGACTGTTGACTGTTGACTGTTGACGGTTGACTGTTGACGGTTGACGGTTGACTGTTGACTGTTGACTGTTGACGGTTGACTGTTGTCATTTTATCAATGACCAATGACCAATGACCAATGACCAATGACCAATGACCAATTCACCTAGCAAACTCGCTAATATACTTAGCAACAAGTTCCGGGACTTCCTGCGGCAAATTGCTTTCCCCCGGAGTGACTAATTGCAGTTCGGCATTAGGAGCCAGAGCAGCATAGGATTGACACAGAGATGAAGCTGCGGGGGTATCTTCAGAACCGTGTAACAGCAAAACAGGCGCTTTCAGCAAAGGCAAATTCTCATCAACTAATTCCGCTGTAATTTCAGCCTGCCGCCGCCGGAACAGCAACTGCACGGCAACTGGGGACTGCATCAACTGCTGTCTGAACTTTAACAGCCTGTCAATCTTGTTGTGGCGGCCCAGCAACTTAGCAATTGGATAGATCGATCGCAGCCACCAGAAAGGCAGCGGTGGTTGGCAGATCAGCCAGTTAGCAGACTGCCACCGCCCCCGCCGGTTGCCAACCTTGACTCCTTCTGGGGCCAGCAACACCAAACCCTGAACTCGATCGGGATATTTGATAGCGTAGCTGGCGGCTACCCAGCCGCCCAGAGAGTGAGCGATTAAATAAACCTGTCCCAGCTTCAAAGTATCGAGGTATTGGGCGAGACATTCTACTTCCAAGTCGATCGAATAATGAATTTTCGGGCGTTCCGAGTCGCCAAACCCCAGCAAATCCAGTGCGAAGCATTGGTAGTAGGGGCTCAAATGTTCGATCGTCCTCAGCCACTGACTGCTGTCCTGCCAAGATCCGTGCAAAAATACTAAATTAGGGCCTTGACCGACTTCGTGCCAGAAGATTTGCCCTACAGAGAGTTTGACCCGAGAATTGCGTAGCGATGAGTACATCCGGTTAAATATTCAGTAATAAAAAGATGATTAATTTAATGTTCAGAGTTTGTGAATTAAAGTAGGAAAACATTAAAAATTAATTCCACTCATCACACGCAACTTTTGACGGCGAGGTAATTTCCGACTTTTCTCAAATTTGGATGCCCCGCAGGTTTACGCCAAAGTTGTCAGGCCTTGAAAATAGTCCTGTAAGTGTTGGTCGTTATCGTGGCTGAGCTGGCCCTCCGGCAGCGCTGCGGGCAAAAAAGCCTCAACCTCACTGACTTCAAGCGTATCCTGAACTTGCATCTTTCCATCTACCTCTGCTGCCACCACGATACAAATCGAGTGCAGGCGAGGGTCTCGATCGGCAGCCGAATAAACACCCACCAAGCGGCGGATTTTGACTAAATCGAGTCCTGTTTCCTCTGCTAATTCCCGGCGCACTGTCGTCGGAATATCCTCTCCCCAATCCACCATACCTCCGGGCAGTCCCCAGCGACCGTTGTCGCGGCGGCGAATTAACACAATTCGCCCGTCAGGCAATACGGGAATCACCGCAGTACCAGTGACGGGATGTCGAAAAATCAGTCCGAGCACAGTTTGTCCAATTTGCCACAATCGACGCATAAACTCAAAAGCTTGTTTAGAGGAAAGTAATTTCAGGTTTCTTAGCTGGCAGGTCAAAAGTCTTAATTTTTAATTTTTAATTCAGGCGAGAGGTCTGGCAAGTCTGCTAATATCTCGGCTGCGTGAGTTTCTGCTTTGACTTTCCGATAAACCTTTTCAATCCTACCATCAGGGTCGATCGCGAAGGTCGATCGAGTGATTCCCATAAATTCTTTTCCCATAAACTTTTTGAGTCCGTAACAGCCGTAGGCGGTAGCGACTTCGGCATTTGAGTCGCACAGCAAGGGAAAAGGCAGTTGATATTTAGCTGCAAACCTGGCGTGGGATTGGGGCCCGTCTGTGCTGACGCCTAGGACTGCAATATTGCGCGACTCGCAGTCTGAGCGAACATCGCGAAAGCCGCAAGCTTCTTTAGTACAGCCTGGGGTAAGCTGTTGAGCATTTAAATTTTTTGCCTGAAAGCCAGGGTGCAAGGAGTCTAGGCTTCAAAAATCCCAATTTAAATGCGTATCAGCTTATTGTCCCGAGGATAAAAGTAAAGTACAACTCGTCGCCCTCGAAAATCTGCAAGGCTGACGACATTGCCTTGCGCGTCGGGCAGGCTGAAGACAGGAGCTACTTGACATACCCCTGCCTAAAGGCGAGGGGATTCTTGATTCGCAGGGATTCCAATGAATTTACCCTCGGCAAGCATCTTGACCGTATGCCCTACGGCTGCAAGTCCTCTAATTAGAACTACTTGAGCGGCTGCAATATCTCTGTCCGTTGTATAGCCACAGTTCGAGCATGAATGAGTACGCTCATCAAGCTGTTTTTTTCCTGTCTCTGCTAGACAATTGGGGCAAACTTGACTCGTTTTATGGGCGCTTACCTTTTGAAAGTACACGCCATATTTCAAACAAGTTTGCTCTAGGATTGTGAAGAACTGACCCCAGCTTGCGTCTAAGCAGTGTTTCCCTAGCATCGCCCTAGACAGCCCAATCAGGTTCAGATCCTCAACGAAAATCATTCCCACATCTTGGCAGATTTGATGAGATAATTTACGATGCCAATCTTTCCGACTGTTAGCAACGTATTCATGCAGTTTGGCGACTTTCTTTTGAGCTTTACGCCAATTATTAGAACCTAGTTTTTTACTACAGACACGTTGTTGCAGCAATTTAAGCTTGCGTTCTGCGTCTTTAAAAAATCTTTGGCGCTTGACTAAAAGACCGTTAGAAGTTGCTAGAAAATTAGTTAGTCCCACATCAATTCCGATACCTTCACCGTGGGGCATTAGATTGGGTACTGAAACGTCCCATTGTAGGGTTAACATCACGTACCAACCGCTAACCCTACGGACTATCCTTGCTTGCTTAATCGTTGCACCATCAGGGATAGTCCGTGATTGATGGAACTTAACCAAACCAATTTTAGGGAGCTTCACCCCTTGATTTTGGACTGGGTTAACCCCCAATTGTGGGAACACAAACGATCGCATTGTTCCTGCTTTCTTAAAGCGGGGGAAACCGTGTTTTTGTTCCCACATACTCACAAACGCTTTTTCAAGCCTTTTGAGTGTTTGCTGTAGGACGTGTACTTGGACGGCAGCCAAAGTGGGTATGTTTGCCCTAGCCGTAGTTAAACTTTTGCACTGGCTTGCATAAGTTGGTCGTTTTGTTTCGGCCCGAATGATGAACTCTGATCGGATAGAGCAAGCGTTAATTCGACAACTACGAGACTCAAACCAATGTTTACGCTCTGCCAATGCGTAGTTGTATACGCGACGGCATTGTTCTAGCCAATCTTCAAAGATTGCTATTTGTCCTGCCGTTGGTTTGAGTTTGAATTCGTAGACTAAATGAAACATTTGCTCTATCCTCCTACCTGATTATACCACAACCATGAGCGAACGTAAGAACGCTTTTTCAAGAAGTCTAATTAAAGCCGTCCTAAAAGGACCTATGCTTTATAAACATCTTTCTTAACAAGAAAGTTGACAAAAATCAACATCTGTGCAGTTAAACGATCGGGCGAGCGCCCAGTAATGAGGTTAAAATGATCGATGGATGGGTAAGACAAGAATTAGAAAAAACTCAATTGGGAGATGTAAGAAGAACCAATAGATTTATGAAAATTGTCTCTAATCTGAGTGATAAACCAACATCCAGTGTACCGCAAGCTAGTGGAACATGGGCAGAAACTAAGGCTACTTACGATTTCTGGGATTCACCATATATCAAACCAGCTCAGCTTAGGAAAGGACACGTAGATGCGACAGTAGAAAGAATTAAAAATCATCAAATTATCTTGGCAATACAAGATACAACAGAATTAAATTATACCACTCATAAAGCAGTTAAAGGAGTCGGATACCTTGATAGTAAATATGCTCATGGATTGAAAGTACATTCAACTTTAGCAGCAACAACAGAGGGGCTACCATTAGGCATTATCGACCAATATGTCTGGGCAAGAGAGCCAAAATATTTAGGTAAAGCGGATCTACGTTCTCAAAAATCAACTGAAGAAAAAGAGAGTCAAAGATGGCTTGATGCTTTAAAAAATACGCTATCCATTATACCTGATTCACAACAAGTAGTCACAATTGCCGATGGCGTTCCGCCCCGCAAGCTACGAGAAGCTGACTTTTATGACTTGTTTGCCTGTGCAAATCGTGAGGGAGCAGATTTTTTGATTCGAGCTACTCAAAACAGATGTTTAGAGTCCTCGTCCAACCATCTTAAAGAAGAGGTGGAATTGGTCGAACCGCAAGTCACAATGACTGTTGAATTGAAGCGCAACCCGACTCGCTCATCACGCAGGGCAACTTTAACTATTAGGTATAAAACCTTAACTATTCAACCCCCTCAAAATCGTCCTAAACAAGAGAAATTAAGTCCGATTAAACTGCAAGTTATTTTAGTTAGAGAATCCGAGCCACCTTCTGAGTCCGAAGCAATTGAATGGTGGCTAGTGACAAATTTACCTATTACTTGTATTGAGGATGTGACTACTTATGTGAGATGGTATGGTTATCGTTGGTTGATTGAGCGTTACCATTATGTATTAAAAAGTGGTTGTGGAATTGAGAAGCTACAATTGGAAACAGCAAAAAGGTTAGAAATGGCTTTAGCTACTTATTCCATAGTAGCTTGGCGCTTACTTTATATTACTCATATAGCGAGGCTCGCGGATGATGTCAGTTGTGAAATCATGTTAGAACCTCCCGAATGGCAGGCTCTTTATGCAACAATTCATCACAAAAGTTATCCTCATTCTTACCCGCCAACTTTAGGGGAAGCGGTTGGTTGGATTGCTAAATTGGGAGGTTTTTTAGGAAGAAAACATGATGGTTTTCCGGGAGTTAAGACTCTGTGGCGTGGATTGAGAAGATTGGATGATATTATGATAGGGTGGCTGTTATTTAATCAACTAAAAACAATTGAGAATTGGTATTTTTAGAGGGGTAAAATAGCTGTGATGATGAATTATGTTGATGTCATAAGTGATAATTTTTGGTTCCCGCCACTAATGGTAGAAAAATATTTTATTCTGTTTGTCCAAAATGTGCGATCGGGAAAAACCCGATCGCCCTTGAGCAAACTCATTGACAGATGGAGACATCAATGAATATTCTTTGCAGAAAAATTCATATTCGATCGGGATCTATCGCCCCAAGAGCTCCTACACAAGTAGTTACTTTTGTCAACTTTCTTGTTAAGAAAGATGTTTATAAAGCATAGCTAAAAGGACGGGGCTTGCACCCAAATTTTCGGTCACCGGGATTGATAGTCAATTGTCGTATTTTGTCAAGAGCTTATAGAAATATTCTGGGAGATTGACAACATTGCGTCCCGATCGCGCCCGGATTCGCAGCGAGTTGAATCCCGGTGTTCTTTTTTCTGGGTCTTGTACCGGGTGTGCTATGATCGTCATCGGTCTAAAATTGAGTATAACTAGACAACGTAAAAACTTAACTGGATTAGTTGAGTGCGTAGTCACACCTAACGGTGTTGCGGTTTAGCTAGGCAGACAGGAATCCCCACACTATACCGATCGAAGGTTAGTGTGGGATGAAAGGCGCGTGAGACTCCTGATTCCACCCGTTCATAATCTCATAAGCATAGCTTTGAGCCGTGAACGGGTGGACAGCGAGACGAACCAATTCCTTTTTATAATATCAGTGGGGCTGGACGTGTTCCTCACTTTAAAACGCTGTAGAGGGAAACGATTGGAGTACCTTGAAGGAAGTTCTCGATATCCTTAACAGGACTCAGAAGCCTAAACCATATCGCTTGCGATTGTTGTGGGAGCGTCACGAAAGCTAAATTTGAACAAAACCTAGCTACAGAAAGAGAACCGATCGAGTACGGTAAGAAATACCGGAATTTACGCTTGGGGAGAAGACACCTATATTTTGGCTGGAGAAATCCAGTCGCCAGTAAGTGACTTCGCCCAAGCAAGAATCTCAGTCACCAAGAGTGCACAGAGTGTCAAACTTAAGAATCCCTGGGCGTGAAAGTCCGGGGACTGTCAATGTTTATTAGTGAGGTCAGAATGGCTAAGCGCCGCAATCTCAAGAAAGAGAAGGCACAACGAAATCAAGCATACGCTCGCAAGTTTCGCAAGCGGAGAAATCAAGATATGTTCTCCAACAAGAGAAGGCGATTTGACGGCGGCAACGGCGGTGGCATGGGCGCCATGAGCGGTGGCGGCAGGGACAAAGACATGGCTGCTGCTGAAGATTAATTGAGTCAGGCTATCTGCCGAACTTAGAACCCGAGTGGAAAACACGATCGTTCTAAGGAGAGATAGCCAGCCTGAATTTGTCAAATAATTCAATGATATTTAGGCGAGATGTTTAGGCGATCCGATCGCGCGCAGCGATAAGTGATTTTCTCACTTGTTCAAACCCGGTACCCCCGTAACTATTGCGAGCCGCCACCACTTGCTGAGGTGCGATCGCGCTGTAAATGTCTGTATCAAAGGCTGGGTGCAAGTCCTTCCACTCCTCAAGTGTCAAATCTTTGAGGAGTTTGCCCCCCGAGAGGCAAGTTTTGACGACTTTGCCCACGAGGTTGTAAGCTTCCCGGAAGGGAACGCCTTTAGCAGCCAAGTAGTCTGCTACGTCTGTAGCGTTAGAAAAGTCTTCTGTAACGGCAGCGGCGAGGCGATCGCTGTTAAACGCGATTCCTTCCCGCAGCAAAATCGTCATTGCTTCCAAGCAACCTTGTACCGTTCTCACGGTATCAAACAAAGCTTCTTTATCTTCTTGCAAATCTTTGTTGTAGGCCAAAGGAAGTCCCTTCACTACTACGAGCAAGGCTTGCAAGTTACCGAACACCCGTCCCGCTTTGCCCCGCACCAACTCCGGCACGTCGGGATTTTTTTTCTGGGGCATGATGCTAGAACCCGTAGCGCAGCTATCTTTGAGCGTAATAAATCCAAATTCGTGAGAAGACCACAAAATCATTTCTTCTGACAAGCGGCTCAGGTGTACCATAATCAAGCTGGCAGCAGCGAGAAATTCGATCGCAAAATCTCGATCGCTCACTCCATCTAAGCTATTAGCATAAACTTTGTCAAATTGCAAGAGTTCTGCCGTATAATGTCGGTCGATCGGGAAAGTCGTCCCCGCCAGCGCGCCACAACCCAAAGGCGAAACATTCACCCGCTTGCAGATATCGCCGAGACGTTCCCAATCGCGATCGGTCATTTCAAAATAAGCTAACAGGTAATGAGCCAAACTGATCGGCTGAGCGCGCTGCAAGTGGGTGTAACCGGGAATTAAAGTTTCCACGTGACGATCGGCAATATCGAGCAAAACCCCTTGAAATTCCCGCAATTGCTCGCGAATTTCTGCGATGCGATCGCGCAAATACAAGCGAGTATCAGTGCCGGCTTGGTCGTTGCGCGATCGGGCCGTGTGCAGCTTTTTGCCCGCATCCCCTACAATATCCGTCAGCCGCTTCTCTACAGCGAAGTGAACGTCTTCTGCATCAACTCCCGGAACAAAAAGTCCTTGGCGGTATTCGCTGCGGATCTGTTCCAAACCATTGACTAACTGTTCGCCTTCTGCTGCGGAAATAATCCCCGTTTTTGCCAGCATTTTAGCGTGAGCGACAGAACCAGTCAAGTCGTACTCAATCAATTCAATATCGAAGCCAATACTAGCATTGAATCGGGCGATCGCCGGGTGCAGCGCCGATTCAAATCTTTGACTCCAAGTTTTTTGTTGTGTTGTCATTGCTCAAGCTAAAACTAGATTGTATCTCTCTTGCAGAAGTCTATAAAAACCGATTTGTAGCAAAGACTTTAGTCCTTCCTCCGGTTTGCAGTCAGGACTTTAGTCCTCCCTCCCAAATCAGGCAATAAAAAACTCAAGTCCTGACTGCAAACTTTTTATACATCTGTTGGCCCGAAAAAACTGAAGTCTGGACTACAAAATTGTAAAACTTTTGCTGCATCAGAAACAAGTGAAGTGTTGGCTGCAAACTTTTTAAATCCGTTCCCGAGTTCTTATTGGACAATAACTCTAAGGAATAATCCCTTTTATGAACCAGCCAATAAAAATACCTATAAAAAAAGCTGCTATTTGACCGCTCGAAACAAAATGGTTCCAAGATTTCTGGAAATTCGTAAAAATGTCGTAGCTTTGAGCCAAAACCACCGTCGAACTCAAATGAGATTTCAAAACTAACAAGTGAGAGACATCGTTCCAATTAATATAGCTGGTCAATCCAGCAGTAATTTCCGGCATTAAATTAACTATCATGGTGATTTTCTCCTGCTAAAGCTGTTACCCTAAGTACAACCAGTGTCATGTCATCTTCGTTGCGATTGCCGATGCCGATAAACTGGTGAACCCGATCGAACAAATAATCCAAAATTTCTTCAGACTGCTGATAATTTTGACAGGCCCACTGAAAAGCCGAGGTCAAGTTATCCTCATCAAAGCGATCGCCCCTTTGATTAGCAGCATCCGTAAATCCGTCTGTGTAATAAATAATAGTATCTCCTGGCTGCAATTGCACTTGCGCTTCTTGGTAGTGCGAATCAGCATCCAGGCCAATTAACATTCCCTCCAAAGTATCGAGTTGAACAATCGAATTAGTTGCAGCTTGCCACAGCAAAGGCGGATGGTGAGCAGCATTGCTGTAAGACAAAACGCGAGTTTTCGGGTCGTACTCCGAATAAAACAGAGTCACAAAACGGTGGGAATTTTCCAAATCCGCGTGCATTACCCGGTTTAAATGTTGCAAAATTCTCGAAGGCGAGTGGCGGTTCAAAACCTCCGCCCGCAGCATACCCCGTGTCATCGTCATCAGCAGGCCAGCCGGTACTCCTTTGCCCATCACGTCGCCGATCACGATGCTCCAGCGGCCCTTGTCGATTTTGGACTTGAGATTTTTAATCAGGGATGGGGGGTGTTCCCCCTCATTCTCTTTGCCGATCGGGTCATAGTCAGCGGGAATAAAATCATAATAATCTCCGCCGACTCTGTTAGCAGTTTGGCAGCGGGCGGCCACGTCAAGACCGGGAATTTTCGGACAACTGCGGGGTTGCAGCCGCAATTGAATTTCCGCGCCGATTTCTAACTCTCTGTCTAAGCGTTCTTTTTCAGCCAACTTAACAGTAAGTTCGTCTTTGCAAATCGCCACGGCGGTTTGATCCGCCACCAAACGAACTAATTTCTGTCTGCCGGGAGTCCACACATATTGCGGGTCACTGCTAAAAACATAAAGCCGTCCGCGTTCCAAATTGTTGACTAAAATTGGCGCCCCAAACAAATGAACGTCCGGGCCCAAATAACGGCCCACTTGCAAGTCGAGACTAGAGGTTTGCCCAGAGGTCTCGGAAAAAGATTCAGCAGCACCACCGTTAGCACCTGCAGTAGCTTGCCTGGTGGCTATTTCCAGCGCTTTTCGCATATCTTGGCACTGCCGTCCTTCGTGACAGTGCAACTGCTGGAACCTGACTTGACCGTTGGGTTTGAACAACACCAAAGCTCCGCCGTCGGCGTCGGTAACGCGAGTCGCCACCAAAGGCACCAACTCCAAAAATTGGTTGAGATTGTTAAAACTGCGGAGGGCAAATCCCAGCGAACTCAACATATCTTGAACGTTGTGCTGGTATCGGTGCAAGCGCGCCACCAGTTCTTTGAGGGCAAATACTGGCGTCGCGTCGGTCGAATTGCGACCGGGAGGGCGGTCAGCAGGTTGAGGTGAGGGGCGAGGCAAAGGCACAGCAGTCATTCGATTTTAGATTTTAGATTTTGGATTTTGGATTGACCCCACGGATAAATTCGGGGGCTTGAGGATTTGAGATTTTATATTTTGGATTGATTCCACGGATAAATCACGTGGCGGGTACCACCTTTGAAATTCTTGGTCATTTTAGATTTGTAATTTTCGATCTTAGAAGGAAGAGGATTGATTGAGGACTTATATCAATTCCGGTTGCACCGAAGCGTGATTGTTGACTGTTGACTGTTTGAACAATACCGATGCAACTGGAAACGATATTACACACCAGCGAGCAGAAACCCCGTTTTTTTCTCTTTAGTAGTTTGGTGCGATGCTAGTTTGAGGTTAAGGATTTGAGACTTTGAAGCTCTGTATCCGCCTCCCAAAATCGAGACGGCTACAGATAGCTCATCAATCTAAAATCTAAAATCTAAAATCTAAAATCGAGTAGGGCTTCCACAAATTCGTAACTAGAAAACGGGCGCAAGTCTTCGATACTTTCCCCGACTCCAATAAAGCGGATTGGCAGACCGAGCTGCTGCACAACTGCTAGGGCAACACCACCTTTAGCAGAACCGTCGAGTTTTGTCAATACTACTCCGCTTAATTTTGCAGATTCTGCGAATACTTCTGCCTGTCGCAAACCATTTTGACCCAGTGTTGCATCCAAGACCAGTAGAGATTCTACGGTAGCGCCTGGGGCTTTCTTATCTACAATGCGACGGATTTTACTTAATTCGTCCATCAGATTTTTTTTGTTTTGCAGGCGGCCTGCGGTGTCTACGATCAGCAGTTCAGTGCCTCGGGCGCCCGAGGCGGCGATCGCATCAAACACGACAGCAGCCGGATCGGTATTTTTCCCGGGATTGGAAATAATTTCGACGCCGCTGCGGGAGCCCCAAACTTTCACTTGTTCGACGGCGGCGGCGCGGAAAGTGTCGGCGGCAGCAATTAGGGTTTTGTAGCCGGATTTTTGGGCAATGTGGGCAAGTTTGCCGATCGTCGTAGTTTTGCCCGCACCGTTAACTCCTACGATCAACCAGATGTTGAAGGTGTCTTTTTCCGGGGCAAATGTCAGGCTGTAGGCGGGATTGCCAACGGCGGTTTCGGCACAAGGAGCGTCGAGAATGTCGCGCAGGATGGTTTTGAGGTAGGCTAGAGCCTGTTCTGGCGGCAGCACTTCTTGTGTGAGTCTTTCTTGGAGGCGAGTGATAATGATGTCGGTGGCTGCGACTCCGACATCGGCTTGCAGCAGCAAAGTCTCTATTTCGGCTACCGCGTCTTGATTGAGCGGGCCTTGACCGACGATCGCCTTTAGTCGATTAATTAAACTGCGGCGCGTTCTTTCTAAGCCTTTCCGCAGTTTTTGCAGCCAAGTGATTTCTTCAACGGATACTTGGTCTGGCCTGCGGCCTTGACTGGCTAAGATTTCTGATGACCACAGGAAGCCTTCGTCAAAGGCGAAACCGGGAATTTCTTCGATAATTGCGGCTCTCTCGGCGGCTGCTGCAATTACGTCTGGTTCTTCAATTGCAGTTTCTTTGAGGCGTTCGATGCGCTCCATGCGATCGGCCTGAGCTCTGGCCCAAAACGGCAGGGCTTCGGCTGCTTCGCCCTCAGATGCGAGTGATTCGGTTTCTACAACCTCCGTTGCAGGTTCGGCAATTTCTATATTTTCTGCTGTAACTTCTAATTGTTGAGCAATAGGTGCAATGTCGATCGCCCCGGCTGTTGGTTGCTGAGTTTCTCCAATTTCTGCTGAGTTGGCTGCATCGAGTTCTCTCGCCTCGGTTGCTTCAACAGCAGCAGGTGCTGCAACTTCTGGAACTTCTGCAACAGTTGGTGCTGTGGGTGCTGGTTCAAGTTCGATCGGCTGCGTTGCTTCAACAGTCGCCGCTTCTGCAACTTCTGCAACTGTCGCGATTTCTGTTTCGGCTGCGGGAACCTCGGGCGCTGCTGTCTCAGAAACTTCTGTTTCGGGTTTTTGCTGTTTTTGAATATTTTTGTAAGCAGCTTTTGCCCAATTGAGATAATCTTCGGCTACAGCAGGAGAGCTTTCATCTGTTGCATCTGTTTGAGGCTCAACCGGTGAAGATTTTGCCGGCTCATCTTGCGGCTGTTCGGGGGGTATCTCTTTTTCAGAAGATTCGCTTTCGCTGTACTGGCGACGAAACCAATTAAATACCATAGTTCATGGGGAATAGAGAATAGTTATTAGTCATTAGTCCTCAGTCCCTAGTGTAGAGCGGATTGCGGATTGCCAATCACTAATGACTGCTGACTGCTGACTGCTGACTACTGACTAACAACTTCTGCGTTGATTTTATCGACTACTCGGCGGAGGACTCCGTTGATGAAGCGATGTCCTTCGTCGCCGCTGTAGCGTTTTGCGAGTTGGACGGCTTCGCTGACGCTGACTTGTTCGGGTAGGCCGAGATATAGGATTTCGGCGATCGCGATTCTCATGATATCTCGATCGATCCGGGGCAACCGTTCTATTTGCCAGTCTACCAGCGCTTCCGAGAGCAATTCGTCAATTTGAGGGCGGTTGGCGCTGACTTTCGTCAGGATTTGCAAAGCATAGGTGCGGACATCTTGCTGGTTGGCTAGCTGGATCAGTTCTGGAAACTCCATTGCTGAACCGAGACGGTTGATGGCGGTTTGGGTGAGTTCGACTGCTTCCCGCACCATTGTTCTAGCACTTTGTATATCGGCAGCGCGGATTTCGCTGGCAAGCAGTTTGTCGCTACTCCGCTGCACTTCGGATGCTGCTGCTTCTAGGGCTTCTTGAACTTCTGTTGTCAGGGCGCGGATGGCGGCGAGAAGAACATCTTGCAGTTTCTTGGCTTCTAAAAGTTCTGGATTCGCCGGCAGTTGGCTGATGCCGAGGAGTGCGAGTTCGCGTGCTGTTTCGCGGGCTTTTTTCATAGTTTTTAGATAGGAATTGGGAATTTAGGAATTTCTGAATTGTTGAGATTGCTAGGCGCCCTTGGAGAGCATAGACTTGGACTTTAGCAGAAAAACTCGTAAAAAACCCGCCCTCAGTCACGATTGTTTCTGGGCAGGTTTTGGGCGAGAATCCCAATTTAGTAAAAAGCGTTTTTTACGCAGTGCGAGCGTCTCGCTCGCGAGCCCTGTCGCGA
>NZ_JAUBRJ010000051.1:0-35677 GCF_036701805.1 Microcoleus sp. N3A4 | reverse complement strand
TTTACGAGCGCTCACGTCGTCCATAGCGAACGACCTATGCCGCGAGCGAGACGCTCGCACTCTATATCAGCCAAATATATTATTCTGATGCAACCGTCCACGAGCTGAAAGCAAAAATGGGATGCTCCCGGTTTTGGACAAATATTATCTGTTATTGGGAAAGTTTACGGCTTATAGAAACCTAGACAGCTCTACCCAAAGGCTGTCTAGGTTTAGTCTTCTTCGACTGGGACAGGCTGGTATCTTGATTCGGATACCAAGGGTTCGAGTGTTTTGCCCGCAGGTTTGTCGCTGATGGCTGCAACTGAGTTGTTGGGGTTGACGATGCCGCCAGAGATGATGACTTTAAAGGCATCTTCGATCGACATTGACACATTGACTAAATCTGCCTCCGGGACTATAGCGTACCATCCGGTGGTGGGGTTGGGAGTGGTGGGGATGAAAATGCCGATCGGGGTTTCGCCGGACAGGTGAGGCGGGATATCGTTACTATTGAGCGTACCGGTCACAAATGCTAAAGTCCAGATTCCCCGCCGGGGATATTCCACTAACACCACGCGGCGAAATTTATCATTTGATTTGAGGATGGTTCCCAGCAGTTGTTTGAGGGTTTTGTAAACCGAACCGGCTAGGGGAATTGCCTGCAACAGCCGTTCGCCAAAGTCTAGCAGCCACTTGCCAAAAATGTTCCGGGCCATTAAACCGATGACTAAAATGCTCAGCAGAGGTACAGCCAGCCCTACTAAGAGATTTAACAGATTCACCAAAATCGGGTGGAGTCCGTCAAAAGGGTTGATCTGCTTGGGAATTTTGGTGAGAAAATTGATGACCCAACTGGCGACGGTAATTGTCAGCCAGATGGTGGTAGCTAAGGGTATCACTACCAGTAGACCTGCGATCAGGTCGTTTTTTAAGTCTTGTTTGATGCGTTGGAGCACGGCGGGTCAAATCTCCTCGTAACTGGTTGCCAATAACCTGAATAAACCTGAGACTAAAGCAACTGCACGGGCTTTACTGGAAGTCACCATAGACGATCGTCTTCAATGTCTGCTAAACTCTACCCTTTCTGACGGGCAAGAGTTAAGGATCGGCGATCCTGTACCTATATTTTAAAGAATTATTGCAAGTTGGGGCTTGCTTTTAATATATGCGGGCCCTGCAACAGCTCTCCGTATTGTATATTTTAAGACACTTTTGGTCGGTTCAATCAATAAGCCGATCGATCGGAGGCTGCCTGGGGTTCAACTGTAGCCAGTCCAGAGGAAATTTTCTGTGATTTGTGTAGGAAATTAATTGGTCGATCGAGCTTTCTCAGATTTGAGGCTGGTTGGCACTTCGCTGTAACGAATTCAGCGGAATCTCTGCAGGTTGAGTTCAGTGTTGATGCACAAATACATCTTTGGATAGATGCAGCTTGACCGCAATTATTAGTAAATAAAAAGTGATTTTGAAGGGCGATCGACAAGCCAACTATTCGCCCAGTTTCAACTGTTGCATGGTAGGCAAATCTGGTAAAAAGTAAAGCAGACAGAACAGCAAATTTGACTTTTTTTGACTGGAGCGATCGAAATGCAGGAAATAAGGGCACAATTCAAGCGAATTTGAGCTTGAGAGGAGCGGCAAAGCAATATAGAACTAACTCTAGCATCACTACAAAAAAATAATCTGCCAAACGAGGTAGCAGTAGTTAGTAGCAAGAGAGATAAATTACTAAATAGCAAGTTGTTTCTAGCAGAAAGTGCTAGACTATTTGTTCGGCAGGGTATAGCTAAACTGCTTCCCACAAGCAAGACCCCAGCGGTGCGGATTGATTGAAAGCAGGCGAAAGTTAAGGAAAAGCAAAGGCAGTAGGCAATCAAGTCAGACGGGAAATTCATCTCGCTGCAAGCAGCAAAAGACTTGATTAGAGGTTAGGATTGAAATGTGAATGCTCAGCTTATGAAACCATTTGATTTTTACATTTTTTATACAATTAAAAACGCCAGACTTTTTGGGTTCACACTTAACAAGCCGCTGACAAAGGATGTTGTGTGTCTGAGAACTAATATTTAAGTAAAAGGAATTTTTGTGAAAACGCTCAATATCCTCTTAGTAGAAGACAATCCCCTAGATGCCGAACTAATTGAGGCATATCTAATGGATGGAGGTCTAGAATTTTCTCTGCTGTGTGTGGAAACTCGGGAAGATTTTGCCGCCGCGCTGGAAAAAAACTGTTTTGACATTATTTTGGCAGATTATATGCTGCCTTGTTTTAACGGGATAGCGGCGCTGGAAATCGCCAGCGCTACTTGTCCGGGAGTGCCGTTTATTTTTGTGTCGGCTACTTTGGGCGAGGAAGTGGCGATCGAAACTTTGAAAAGCGGCGCTACTGATTATGTTCTCAAACGCCGTTTGATAACCCTGGTGCCGTCGATTGAGCGGGCCTTGCGGGAAGTTCAAGAACGGATAGAACGCAAGCAAGCCGAAGCACAGCAGCAGGAGAGCGAAGCTCGATTTCGGACTATGGCAGATACCGCGCCGGTGATGATTTGGGTGTCGGACACTGACCAACTTGGCGATTACTTTAACAAAGTTTGGCTGGAGTTTACCGGTAGAACTTTGGCGCAAGAAATGGGCAACGGCTGGATGGAAAGTTTGCACCCCGATGACTTGCCAGAATGTCTGGATATTTACCGGAGAGCCTTCGACGCCCGCAGCGAGTACCGGATCGAATTCCGTCTGAGGCGCTATGACGGTGAATACCGCTGGGTTTTGGGTACGGGCGTACCTAGGTACAGGCCCGATCGCACTTTTGCAGGTTACATCGGTTCTTACATCGATATTAGCGATCGAAAACAGGCAGAACAAGAATGCGCTGCCGCTTTGTCCTGCGAACAAGCAGCCCGGTTGCAAGCAGAAGAGACAGCTAAAGCACTGCAATCGGCCAACGCTCGAATTACTAACATTCTCGAAAGCATTACCGACGCTTTTATCGCGGTCGATTTAAAGGGTAACTACACCTATATAAACCACAAAGCTATTGAGCTTTTAGGCAGACCAAAAGCAGAACTGATGGGTAAAAATATGTGGGATTTATTTCCCTGGGCTGTCGATTTACCGTTTTACAAAAAGGCTGCCAAAGCATTAGCAGAAAAGGTAACGGTCGAGTATGAAGAATTCGTTCCGTTATGGAATAAGTGGTTGAAGGTGCGTTTTTATCCTTCCGATTCTGGTTTGTCGGCTTACATCCAAGACGTTAGCGAGCGCAAGCAAGCAGAAGCTGCGCTCAAAGCTAGCGAAGAGAAGCTGAGAATGTTGGCAGATGCTAATTTGATAGGAATTCTCTTCGGCGATGTTAACGGCGACATCATCGAGGCTAACGACGAATTTTTGCGGATGGTTGGCTACACTCGGGCACAGTGGCAGCGCGGGGAATTAAACTGGATTGAGATTACGCCGCCGGAGTACCGGTCTCTCGACGAAAAGGGGATTGCAGAGGCACAAGCAACGGGGGTTTGCACTCCCTACGAAAAGGAATACCGGAGGCCTGACGGCAGCCGGATTGCGGTGCTGATCGGATATGTTTTGCTTGCCCAAAAGCGCCACGAATTTGTGGCTTTTATTCTAGATTTGACTGTTGGCAAGCAGTTGGAAAGAAAACTGCACGATCGAGCCCAGGAATTAGCCCGGGCTAACCGGATTAAAGACGAGTTTCTGGGAACATTGTCCCACGAATTGCGGACGCCGCTGAATGCGATGCTGGGATGGGCGCAACTGCTGCGCTACCATAAGTTTGACGAAAAAACGACTGTTCGGGCTCTGGAAACGATCGACCGCAATACGCGATCGCTGGCAACTCTGATCGAGGATTTGTTGGACGTGTCGCAGATTATTACCGGCAAACAGTCGCTGAATTTGCGGTGGGTGGATGTGATTTCGACTGTTGAGGCTGCGCTAGATACTCTCGCGCCCGCGATTGCTGCCAAAAATATTGAAATTGTGACGGATTTAGACCCAACTGCGGGGCGGATTTTTGGCGATTCCGGCCGCTTGCAGCAGGTAGCGTGGAATTTGCTGTCGAATGCGATTAAGTTTACTCCGATGTACGGACAGGTGAGGGTGGCGCTGCGGAAGGTGGATGGGACTTGTGCCCCTGAGCAATGTGCCTGCGGTGAAAATTTGTCGCCCGCGCCGGTGGTGGAAATTGAGGTCAGCGACACGGGACAAGGGATTGCGGGAGAGTTTTTGCCACACGTTTTCGATCGGTTCAGCCAAGCTGACAGCTCTACAACGCGATCGTACAACGGATTGGGTTTGGGTTTGGCCCTAGTGCGCCATTTTGTGGAAATGCACGGGGGGACGGTGCAAGCGCAATCGGCCGGGAAGGGACAAGGAGCGAGCTTTTTGGTGAGATTGCCAATTAAACAGCTTGATGGCGACAGCGGATTTTCTGTTTCCGGGCTCGGGGAGTTTGCGGTTGGACAAAGTAAGGCGCGAGCCCCTGTAAATGAGTGTTTTGTCAGCACCAACCTTTCTGCTGTGCGGGTGTTGGTGGTCGATCGCGACGGGGATTCCCTGGATTTTGCGCGTACAGTGCTTGAAGATTGCGGGGCCGCGGTGGAGACTGCCAGCTCGGAAATGGAAGCCCTGGAGGCGATTGCAAGGCTTAATCCTGATGTGTTGGCGATCGATATCGGGAGGCACACCCCTGATGGAGATGCTCTGCTCCGGCAAGTGCGATCGCTCGCGGTGGAAAGGAAAATTCCGGCGGTGGCGTTCACGGCGGTTGGTAGGGTAGAGGAACGGGTACGGGCACTGCGGCAGGGTTTTCAAGTTCACGTGCCCAAGCCTCTCGATCCTGCTGAGTTGGTGGCTGTGGTGAGAAGTTTGGCGGTGCGATCGAACGATTTTTGATTTTTGATTTTTGATTTAATGCGTTTGCAAACTTTGAGGAGGGATGTCCTAACTACAAACCAATTTTCTTGCATTCGAGCGATCGGACAATTCGGCAGAAAAACGTTTTTTTAGTAAAATTCACAACTATAGCTAACTTGTCAAGCCCCAACAGTTATAAATTTAATTTTGCTCAAAGTTGGTAGTTTTTGATACTGATAGCAGTGTCAAAAAAAGAATGCAACTGTAGACAAGTTCCAAACCCCGATACTCATCATTAGTCCCACTTCTTCAATTCTAAAATCTAAAATCTAAAATCTAAAATCTAAAATTGTATGAGGTGCAGGGACGATCGTCCTTAACTGTATCTCCTCAAATATCAAGCTCAGCAAATGAGTGCTTCAATTGAAACATACCGTGCCGGGGTCAATGCTTCTAACACTCCTCTACTTACTGCCCAGCAAGGATTTTGTTTCGCTCTTGGATTTTTCCGGGCTGCCTGGTTCCAACTATCGACGACTAGATACCAATTGCACCCGACCGGCATCCATTTCATCCATTAATAACTCTAAAGCCTCATAATCAATATCCGAGATGTAGCCCAAACGGGTGAGCTCGTAGTTGATTTCGTTTTCAATGTCAGGCGTCAACTGCTTAATGTAGAGGGCTTTTTCTACAAGTTGACGAATAGCATAGGTTGCTTGCATAGTAGATCGGATAACTCCGTACACTTTAATTTTCATCTGAAGAGTTAATCGGGTGCGTGATCTAAATCAGAACTAATAAGTGATTTCAATTACATTGTTCAGTTTAACCTAACAGCTAGGGGAAGGTCGATCGCAATTTTCAAAAGTCCCAAGACTTGCGCCTGCTGGTCAAAATAAAAAATAGTATAGTAGCTTACGTTTTCTCCCCAAATCTTGCGGAAACTTTCATAAAAAAGAGTAAATAAATAAAGATTCAGTAAAAATACTCAAAACAACTGGTCGATTTCCCTCAAAGCAAGTTAGGCTCAGAGTAATCAAGTAGGTTTAGGCTTACCTCCGTCCAGCGCAGTAGTTGAAAATACGTAGAAACCATAGGTTTGACAAATGCAGACACTTCTTGCCGATAAACCAATTACGGTGATTCGACCCCTAGACCACCTGAATGCAGCCACCTGCGGAGAATTCCGACAGAAACTAACGACAGCAATTTCAGCCCCCGGGGTTGTAGCGGTACTCGTAGATTTTGGCGCAGTAAAATTTATTGACAGTGCTGGTTTGATGGCATTGGTTTCGGGCCTCAAGCAGGCGAAAAAAATGGGGCGCAGGTTTAGTATTTGCTCGGTATCGCCCGGGATTGGGATGATTCTGGAACTCAGCCAACTCGATCGAGTTTTTGAGATATTTGAAAATGTCGATAGCTTTGAATCCGAAAACTCCTGTGCAAAACAACACTGTTAGATCCTCCTCATCGGTGAAAACAAGCAACAAAACACAGCAAATTCGGTTAAAGGCCCGAAAAGACAGAGGACTGCCGTTGGCGTGTTGGCCAATTTTAAGCTAGGCTGCTTAAGAGTCGCAGATATTTAGCGAGTCGAGCCGTGGCAGTAAAAGTCGAAGAATTACTTACAGCAGAAATCAATCAGCCTGCTCGTTATCTGGGAAACGAATTGGGGGCTGCACACAAACCTTGGGACAGGGCGTCTGTGCGCTGGGTGCTCACTTACCCAGAAGTGTATGAAGTTGGTGCTTCTAATCTCGGGCACATCATCCTTTACAACATTTTGAACGCTTTGCCGAGGCAGTTGTGCGATCGAGCTTATTTGCCCGCACCAGACTTGGCAGCAAAACTGCGATCGACTCAAACTCCCCTGTTTGCGGTAGAATCCAAGCGATCGCTCACAGAATTTGATATTCTGGGCTTCAGCCTCAGCTACGAACTCGGAGCCACAAACATTCTGGAAATGCTGGATTTGGCCGGCATTCCCCTAACTTGGCAAGAAAGAGCGACAAATGACCAAAACGGTCAAATGCCGCTGATTTTTGCTGGCGGGCAAACAGCAACTTCCAATCCCGAACCCTACGCTGACTTTTTTGACTTCATTGCTTTGGGAGATGGAGAAGAATTGCTGCCAGAAATTGGCTTGATTTTGGCAGAAGGCAAAACTAATAATTTGAGCCGAGAAGCATTGCTGCTGGATTTAGCGCAAATTCCCGGTGTTTACGTCCCGCAATTCTACGATATGGCCGCAGACGGTTCTGTTCATCCCAACCGCCCGCAAGTTCCCGATCGAATTCTGCGCCGCGTCGCGACTCCGATACCAGCTTATTCGATCGGGCTAGTTCCCTACGTCGAGACAGTACACGACAGACTGACAGTAGAAATCCGCCGGGGATGCACCCGCGGCTGCCGCTTCTGTCAGCCGGGAATGCTGACTCGCCCCGCGCGCGATGTCGAACCCCAGCAAGTCGTAGAGGCGATCGAACTTGGGATGAAAGCCACCGGGCACAGCGAGTTTTCCCTGCTTTCCCTGAGTTGTTCCGACTATCTGGCACTCCCAGCAGTCGGGATGGAAATCAAAAACCGCCTGAAAGATCAAAATATTTCTCTGTCTCTACCCAGCCAGCGGGTTGACAGATTTGACGATAATATTGCCGACATTCTCGGCGGCACGCGGCAAAGCGGTTTGACTTTTGCCCCGGAAGCCGGTACTCAGCGGATGCGGGACATCGTTAACAAAGGTTTGACAAACGAAGAATTGCTTCGCGGTGTCAAAACTGCGGTCGATCGCGGCTGGGATAAAATCAAGCTGTATTTTATGATCGGTTTGCCCGGAGAAACCGATTTTGATGTTCTGGGCATCGCCGAAACAGTCCGCTGGCTGCACCGGGAATGCAGGGTGGATGGCCGGCGGGGACTGAATTTTAACTTGACAATTTCTAATTTTACGCCTAAGCCTCACACTCCTTTTCAGTGGCACTCGGTTTCTAGTGCTGAGTTTTCCCGCAAGCAAAGACTCTTGAAGGGCGAATTTCGGGGGATGCGGGGCGTCAAGGTGAATTACACTGACGTGCGGATTTCGGCAATGGAGGATTTTGTCGGACGGGGCGATCGGCGTTTGGCTGCTGTAGTCCGCCGCGCTTGGGAACTTGGCGCCGGTATGGATGCGTGGTGGGAAAGTTTGGATCGGGCTTACAAAGCTTGGACTCAGGCGATCGATGAGTCGGGCCTTACCTGGAAATACCGCCAAGTTGAAAGCGGCGAGTGGAATCTTTTTGAGAAGGAAGAGGAGCACGACACGGATGCGGACACGGATACACGGATGAATTTAACGCCGGGGGCGGGCACTGCGGGGGCGGGCACGGGGGCACCGCCCCTACTGGATCGACCTTTACCTTGGGATCACTTAGACACGGGGATCGACAAAAACTGGCTGAAAATTGACTTGCAAAAGGCTTTGGAAGCGGCGACGGTTCCTGACTGTTCCTTTGAAGGGTGTTCGCGCTGCGGGGTTTGCGGCACCGATTTCGGACACAATGTGGTGGTGGATGCCCTGCCAATTCCTGAGTTTGCTGGGGAATTTGTGCCGAATACGGAGCGGAAACAGCGTTTGCGGGTTTGGTTCGGGAAGGTGGGCGATATGGCTTTGGTGGGTCATTTGGATTTGCTGCGATTGTTCGATCGAGTAATCCGCAGAGCCGATTTGCCGATTTCTTTTACCGGCGGGTTCCACCCGAACCCTCGGATTTCTCTGGCAAATGCTCTGCCTCTGGGCGTTACCAGCACTGGGGAAATTGCCGACTTTGAGCTCACTGAGTCGATCGATGTTGAGAGTTTTCGGGAAAAGTTGGTGGCTAAGCTGCCGGAAAATATTCCGATTTACAAGGTTGAGCCGATCGATCTCAAGGCTCCTTCTGCCAGTCAGTTATTAGAAGCAGCGGAGTACGTGATTACTGTCGCTGTAGCGGGCTCGCTGACAGAAAATGGCGAATTAGACCGGGAAAATTCTGCTCCTGTCTCCGTGGCTCCTGATGCCAACTGGGAAGCTTGGGTGAAGACGATCGCCCAAACTGAGGCTTTTTGGCGGGTGCACACTACTAAGTCGGGAAAGACGCAGGATGTCAATTTGCGCGATCGGCTGCACAAACTAGAACTTGTAGAGCAGAAAGCAGAAAGCAGCACCTCTGCTAGGAGTGGTACATCCGAAGGTAGAGCCGTCTTGCGCTTTACCGGCAGTTGTCGCAGCGACGGCAACTTGCTAAAGCCAGAACATATTGTTTTTATGCTCGAACAAGTCAGCCAGCAGGAAATTCAGCTTCAGCAGGTTCAGCGCAGTCAACTAATACTGGGTTATGGTTAAAATAGGGGAGCTGTGGTGGAATATATCACCTTCGGCTCTAGTCGATCGGGATGTTTCGTTTCACGCTATAATCGCTTGTTATGGAAGCCGCGGCGGCTCGAGCGCTTTAGTCGCTCGCCGCCCTCGTCAACCAGCAACGCGGGCTGGGTGCAAATTGCTTCTGTTCAAGACTTCAAGCCTTTTTGTTGTACATTCACAGGCTAAATCTAGTGCCAAACCCGCAGGAGCGGGGTATGAACCAAATTTAGCGATTAATTTCGACCGATCGACTGGTTGTCGGCCGTCGGCTTACTCAAAAATCTCACGGTTCAAACCGCATAGCGGGTATTCAACAATAGATGTTTTTGACGGGTCAAAAAACGGAGATAAGCCCCCGACTTAAGTCGTCGAGAACCAAAAATTTTAGATTTTAGATTAAAGTTCCAGCTCCCAGATTCATCTGTGGAGTAAATCTAAAATCTAAAATCTAAAACCTAAAATCGACTGACCCGTCAAAAAACGGAGATAAGCCCCCGACTTCTCTCGTGGAGAACCAAAAATTTTAGATTTTAGACTAAAGTTCAACTTCCCAGATTCATCTGTGGAGTAAATCTAAAATCTAAAACCTAAAATCTAAAATCTAAAATCGACTGACCCGTCAAAAAACGGAGATAAGCCCCCGACTTAATTCGCGGAAAACCAAAATTTTAGATTTTAGACTAAATTTCAATGTCCCAGATTTATCTGTGGAGTAAATCTAAAATCTAAAATCTAAAATCGACTGACGAGGTTTTAGGGTTGGCAGGGGCGGAGGTTGCAGTCGAATGCCAAGCTGGTTCTGTTGAGTGCGATCGCGCAAGAATTCAACAAAAGTCTAGGCGCTTTCACTCCTACCTACTTTCGCTCACAACCAACCCTCAACCACCACGCAAGCGGAGTTATCAGTTCGTAGTGTTAAGTTGTGTGTTAAGAAATTGGTACGGTGTCAATGAATTTATTCGCTGAGTTCAAAGGAAGAGTTGTAAGTGTTGAATTTTGAGTATTGATTTCGCAATTCTCAACTCAAAACTCAATATTCCTAACTCGATAAAAGCCTCCTTATTTCTATCTCTCAGATTTATCTGCTGAGCATAACTCATAACTCTGTACGGGCGGGTTTAACTACTTTATCTGTAACAGTTAACAGTGAACGGTCAACAGTTAACTGTTAACAGTGAACGGTCAACAGTTAACTTTCCTTCCACCCTGCACCAACTCACAGCTAATAACTCTTCAAGCTACTACTAATTACAGTCTAAGTCAGAAACACTATGAGTGCGTAAGTGTCTCTAACTTGCTGCCAGTTTTTTGAGGAAATTGAATGACAAAGCAGATAGTTATAGCAGAGCAGCATCGCATTGCTGCCGTCTTTTCAGAAGATCAAATCCAAGAACTTGTGGTAGCCACAGGCAGCCACCAAGTCAGCGACATTTACTTGGGAATTGTCGAGAATGTACTCCCCGGGATAGATGCGGCATTCGTCAATATTGGCGACCCAGAACGTAACGGGTTCATGCACGTCACAGACCTCGGCCCGCTGCGCCTTAAACGCTCGGCCGGAGCAATTACAGAACTCCTGACCCCCCAGCAGAAAGTGGTGGTACAGGTAATGAAAGAACCGACGGGCAGCAAAGGCCCCCGGCTGACAGGCAACATTACCCTGCCGGGTCGTTATTTGGTACTGATGCCCTACGGCAGGGGAGTCAATCTGTCACGCAGGATCAAGTCGGAAGCTGAGCGCAATCGCCTCAGAGCCCTGGCTATTTTGGTGAAGCCGGCCGGGATGGGGCTGCTGGTACGCACCGAAGCTGAAGGGATGACTGAAGAAGCCATCATGGAAGATTTGGAAGTCCTTCAAAAACAGTGGGAAGCCGTTCAACTCGAAGGCGGTACCTCGCGGGCGCCGGCACTGCTCAACCGCGATGACGATTTTATCCAGCGGGTGCTGCGAGATATGTTCAGCGGTGACGTGAATCGGATTGTGGTGGACTCGCAAAATGGAATTAAGCGGGTGAAGCAGCAGTTGATGAGCTGGAATGGCGGTAAACTGCCTGCGGGAGTTTTGATCGACCACCACCGAGAGCGCGCCTCGATTTTAGAATTTTTCCGGGTTAACGCTGCGATTCGAGAAGCCCTCAGACCGAGGGTGGATTTGCCTTCGGGGGGTTATGTGATTATCGAGCCGACTGAGGCGCTGACGGTGATCGATGTCAACTCTGGCTCGTTTACTCGATCGGCGACGGCTCGGGAAACGGTACTCTGGACAAATTGCGAAGCAGCAACGGAAATTGCCAGACAACTGCGGTTACGCAATATTGCCGGGGTGATTATTGTTGACTTTATTGACATGGAATCCCGCCGCGATCAGTTGCAGGTGCTGGAACATTTCAATAAAGCTCTCAAAGCTGACAAAGCTCGGCCGCAAATCGCTCAACTGTCGGAATTGGGACTGGTAGAACTGACCCGCAAGCGCCAAGGTCAAAATATTTACGAGTTGTTCGGTCACACTTGCCCTACTTGCAGCGGGTTGGGTCATCTGGTGCAACTCCCTGGGGAAGAAGACTTCGCCGCAGCGGTGCGGGAATCGGGCGATCGCACCGTTGCTTCCTCAAACCGCGTTTTGTTGAATTTGCCAGAAGGATTGGAACGCCGCAGCTTGACGCCTGTGGCTGCTGCAACTCCTGCACCGGTGCGGGAAGAACGCCCCCCCGAACCTGCTCGGGCTGCTTGGGAACCTCAAAGCGAAAGTTTGGATTTTGAGACCGGCAGCAACGCCTCGCCTTTGGACTTGCTCAACCATCCCAGCTATCAGGATTTGGGGAACGGAACCAGACGGCGCCGCCGCCGCCGGATTGGTGAAGAGCCTTTTGCCCTCCCGGCGGAGGAGGAACCGGTACGCAGCAAGTTGCGGCTGCCGAATACTTCGATCGCGCCCGTGGCAGATACGCGCTCTGAGTACCAGGCACCCCCCGGCATCCGGGCAGCTTCCGAGGGCTTCGGGCTGGTGAATATGGCGACTGTTGGCAGGCGCGAGGATTTCGATCGGGTGCGGCCGGCTAAGTCTGAGTTGATGAAGCCGATGGTGGAGCCTCCGGAGGTGATTTCGGTGGAAATGACGGCGGAGGAGCAGGATGTTTATGCTCTGATGGGGGTTTCTCCTTTGGTGCTTACGGATCGCAGCGTGAAAAATCCTAAGAATGCGATCGTTTCGGTGACACTCCCGGGAGCGACCCCGAACAAGCCGCCTTTCGAGCAGCTCGAATTTGAATTTGAACCGGCGGCGTCTGCAGAGAATGCTGAGGAACGGGATTATTATCCAGAAAGGTCGGTAGTTGAGCCTGTATTTTCGGATGATGATGATGATGATGAGGCTGAAATTTACGGCGAGAGTTCGATCGACGAAACTGATGATTTTGCTCAGATCGAAGACACCATCGATTTGATGGGCGAATCCTATGAACCGATCGAATTCAATGAGCCGATCGAACTCAATGAGCCGATCGAATCAAATGAGCCGATCGAATCAAATGAGCCGATCGAATCAAATGAGCCCGAAGAGCCTGCTATCAACCGCCGCCGCCGCCGTCGCTCATCTGCGCTTTTGGATGAGTGACATGAAGCAAGAGGGAAAAGGGAAGAAGCAAAAAACAAGAAGCAAGAAGGAAAAAGTAGAAATTTTTACTCTCTTCCCATCTTTCCATCTTCCCCTTTCCCCCTCTCCCTCGAAGACTCTGGTAATTGCAGGTGTGGATGAAGTCGGACGAGGGGCTTTGTTCGGGCCCGTGGTGGCTGCTGCCTGCATTTTGCCCTACGAAGTTCTCGATGAATTAGCAAGTTGCGGGGTGCGCGACAGCAAGCAGTTGAGTGCCGCAGCCCGGAGTCGGTTAGCTGTGAAAATCCGGGCTGTGGCGGTTGACTGTCAAATTGGTGCGGCTTCGGTGCGGGAGATCGATCGCTTGAATATTTTGCAGGCTTCTTTATTGGCGATGAAGCGGGCGATTTTGAAATTGAATGTTACTCCTGATTTGTGTTTGGTGGACGGGAATCAAAGGATTCCCAATTTGGCGATCGAGCAAGAGACGATGGTAAAGGGTGATGCGCGATCGATTCAGATTGCTGCTGCTAGTATTGTGGCGAAGGTTTGGCGCGATGAATTAATCCTGCGGATGGCTGTTAAGTATCCTGAATATGACTTGACAAATAACATGGGATATGGGACAGCTAAACATAAATTGGCTTTGGAACGCTGCGGTGTATCTGCCTTTCACCGGGTGTCCTTTAGTCCTTGTCGAAAATAGTTATCAGAAATCAGAATTACTCGTTAGATCGCGTCCGGTTAATCAGCGATCTAACGAGTTCGATCGTCCCGCTCGCTCTTTTAACCTACATTCCGCACCCACAACTACAGCATATTCGGTGGTTCGTGAAGTACACTATAAAGCTATTATTGTGCGGTACGTGTTATGTAGGGTGCGTCGCTGCCGCCGCAGGTTCAATGCAACTTGCAGATTGACTCTGAAAGCGACGCACCTTACTTACGACTCTTATTGTGTGTACCGCATATACATGGAATATGCTGTATCACAAAGCACTCGATTGTAGCCTAAGCTTTAGTATCAACGGGGTCAACGGGCTATGTCCCTGATTCTGTCTGCTTTGTAGCTCCCTGTGTTACCCCGTCAGCTTTAACGCTTCACTAACTATTAAAATCTTGCAACTTAACCTCGCCAAATTGTGGAGTTTTGTGTTATGCGATACTTTCATTCTATAATTTTTATCTCACCCAATCATATGAGGGAATTGCCAGAGTCGGACACTTCCCTACCAGTCTAGATAGTTTAGAGCAGGAAAAAGTCAAATGTTTGGAAGTCATAAACTACCCATGGTGGTAGATATAGCCATTACCCTTTTCGGCATTGCTGGGCTTGTGGCTGGGTTCGTGTTTTTGAACTGGCTGGCTAGTTTTAGCTTGAAAGCGCTAGCGTCAACCCGGTTTCGGAATCACTCTCCAAAAGTCACGAACCTGCAGCAAAATATCACCGTCATATTACTCGTGACCTGCGTCATTCTGTGTTTGCTGGTGGCCGGAGTGAATGGGGCACTGATTTTTCAGGGGAAAAGTGTCTTGTCCTTTTACCTGAATTTGCTCAGCAGCATTCCCCGCAAGGTTTGGAACCAACTAGCGATCGCCTTCTTGAAGTGCATTAGCCTACTGTTGCTGGTCAAGCTCAGTCTACCTTTTCTACTAAAGGTGCTGGATCGGGGCAGCGTGCTGGCTCAAGGCTCGGATCAGATCACCGCCAACGACGAAAGCGTTGAGGTATTTTTTAACTCGCTCAAAAAGGTTGTATCAAATGGAACTTGGCTGCTGGCGTTGATTTTTTGCAGCGATTTTCTGAACGCACCGGCTGTCGTCACCAAGTATCTCAGAGTCGGACTCAAAGCTTATCTGGCAGTTTCTCTAGGGCAGTTGCTCATCAAAGTGCTGTCTGTGCTGATCGACACGCTGGATGCTCTGAGCCTGCGTTACTCCAGCAGCGAAAATGTATTGCGTCACTATGAACGCTTTCGACACTTAGTGCCAGCACTGAAGAAGGCACTGGAATACAGTTTGTATGTTGCGATCGCAACTCTAATTATTCAAGACATCGACTCCATCGCTTGGATTGCGAATTATTCAGGTCAAATCATCCAGATAATTGGACTCTATTTCCTGTGCGGAGTCTTTATTGAATTTACTAATATCATCTTAGAAGATTTAGTCCTCAAAACCGATCATCTTACCGATTTGCAGCGGCAGCGGCGTCTTACTATCATTCCCCTCTTCAAAAGTATCTTAAAGTATCTGACTTATTTTGTCGGAGGAATTATTGTTCTCAATTTAGTCGGCATCAATCCAGCTCCGATTCTGGCTGGAGCAGGTATAGTCAGTTTAGCTGTGGGGTTTGGGGCACAAAACTTAATCAACGATATTGTCTGCGGCTTCTTCGTTTTGTTTGAAAACTACTATCTTGTGGGTGACTACATAGAGGTAGGGAAGGGAGAAGACCGGATTTTGGAGGGAGAAGTTGAAGCCATCGAACTCCGTACTACTCATGTTCGTCACGCAGACGGACAGTTACAAATTATCCGCAACGGAGAAATCGGCTCAATCGTCAATTACTCCAAACAATACAGCTATGCCAAGGTAGATGTTCCAGTTCCACCAGGTTTGGATCTGGATGCAGTGTATGAATTAATTAATGAGGCCGGACGGCAGCTTCAGAGTGAATGCCCAGAAGTATTGGAACCCACGCGAATTGAAGGACTAGAAAATTTTGATGCCGACAATCTGGTTATCCGAACCATGACTCGGGTGAAACCAGGCAAGCATCTATATATTCAACGGTTATTACGCAGCAAGCTCAAGTCAGTGTTCGATCGACACGACAATTTGCACAGAGATAATTAAGTAGGTCGGCATTAATATTTACTGTTGAGGCAAGGCAGAGGGCAGAAGGCAGAAGGGAAGAAGATTTTAGGCTCAAAACATTCGTTGACATACCTTGTTTTTTTTGTGTCTGCTCACATCTAGCACCAGAGCCAGGTTCTTCCGTACTTAGTGTGCTAAAATATTAGCCAATCTGAATCCTCTCTTTGTGCAACAATCTGTCAGTCCCGCACTCCGGGCAGGACTGACAGATTGTTGCACTACCGCAGTCAAGTCATCCCCCCTCATCCGTTAGATGATTGTGAACAAATTCACAATCAAAATTCTTAATATACCTGGAGTTGTAGTAGAAAAAATATAACAAAGGGCAAGGGATTAGAGAATTAATCGATTGGTTAAAGAAGGCAGAACCTTACTATAAAAAAACCGTGAAAACCATCGAGCGAAGGCTCGGCAGAGGTAGCTGGGTATGCATTAACAAAGAACCACCAACGGCGTTGTCGAAGGAATCAATAATAAATTAAAGCTCTTAAAACGCTGTGGCTTTGGATTTAGGAGTTTTCATAACTTTCAGGCTCGCGCCTTATTGTTTTGGCATTTTCCTAATACTTTAGCACACTAAGTACGGAAGAACCATTTGTTCAGTCCTGCTGTCGCGTCTCGCTCACTATCATCTAATTCCCGGTTCAGTCGGTCAACGATCGCTAATTTGTTCGATCGGCATTTCTATGATAAACTCGGCTCCTTGGCCCGGTGCAGAGACGCAGCTAAGTTGACCACCGTGTTCTCGGACAACTTTGTAGGAAATTGACAGGCCTAAACCAGTGCCTTTGCCGGGAGGTTTGGTGGTAAAAAATGCCTCGAATAACTGCTGGCAAACTTCTTCTGGCATACCGGGGCCGTTGTCAGAAATCCTAATTACAGCATTGGAGTTTTGGACTTCTGTCCTAATTTTAATTTTGCTGCGGTTAGCTTTGGCTTCGGGAAATGAATCCCCTTCGTTGTATTCCTCGATCGCGTCGATCGCATTTCCGATCAAATTCATAAATACCTGATTGATTTTACCAGCATAACACTCAACCAAAGGCAAATTTCCATAGTCCTTAATTACCGCAATTTCGGGATAATTGCCTCTGGCTTTCAGGCGGCTTTGCAGGATCAGCAACGTTCCTTCAATCCCTTCGTGCAGGTTAACTTTGCTCATTTGAGAATCGTCTTTGCGGGAGAAATTTCTCAGCGATCGCACGATTTCCCGAATGCGATCGGCCCCAACCTGCATCGAAGACATTGCTTTCGGCAAATCTTCTAGCAGAAACTCTAATTCGATATCCTTAATTTTATTTTGAATTGCTGCAGGCGGCTGCGGGCAGTGCTTCTGGTACATATCGAGCAAATTCAGCAAATCTTCGGTGTAGTGGCCGACGTGAACGAGATTGCCGCAGACGCTGCTAACGGGATTGTTAATTTCGTGAGCGACACCGGCTACCATTTGACCGAGAGTAGACATTTTCTCAGTGTGAATCAATTGAGCTTGAGTTTGCTGCAATTCGTGCAAAGTATTTTCTAGTTGAAGTTTTTGTTGGGTTAACTCTGTTTGCGATCGCAGCAAAGCTTCTTCACTGCGTTTCTGCTCGGAAATATCAGTAATTAATCCTTCCAAAGCTATCAATTCTCCCGAGTCGGAAAACACTCCCAAACCTTGCTCCCAAACCCATTTTAATTCGCCGTTTTTAGAAGTAATTCGGTAATTTAGCTGATAGGGTCGATTTTCTTGCAACGCAACTTGCACGGCATTCCACAAATTATCGCGATCGTCCGGGTGAGTCAATTCCGAGAGAGAAATTTGCCTAGTGCCGATAAATTCTTCAGGAGAATAGCCTGCTAACTGATAGCAACCTTCGCTGACAAACTCCATACTGCGATCGGCATCGTTGCGAAAACGGTAGGCCATCCCCGGCAAATTGCTCATCAGCGTCGCCAAGGCCCGCTGGCTTTCCCGTAGGGCTTCTTCGGCGTATTTGCGATCGCTAATATCCGTCATCACCGCCAACATACAGAGTTCGCCGTCCAAATTAATCAATTCCGCTGACAGCAAACAAACCACAACCGATCCCGACTTCATCCGAAACTCGCATTCCTGATTGCGAACAACACCTTGTTCGTGTAAACTTTGCCTAAATTTAAGTCGGTCTTGATGCCTTACCCAAATATTTAACCCCGGTACTGTATTGCAAGTCGTTTCTTCTAAAGCGTAACCAGTCATCGATAGAAAACTATCATTAACTTCAATAAAACGACCCTCATCAAAAGTAGTAATAATCATCGGATCGGGACTCGATCGAAAAGCTTTAGAAAACTTTTCTTCCGATAATCTCAATTTTTTTATAGCCTCTTCCAACTGACTTGTCCGCTTTTTAACCCGGCATTCCAATACCTCATTAGCCTGCTTCAATGCCTCCTCAGCCTGAACCCGATAAGTGATATCGCGCACCACGGCTTGCAGCCCCATTTTGCCGCCGATATCCATAGAAGTTAGCAGCACTTCCGCCGGAAACTCAGAACCGTCCAAACGGCAGTGCCGCCAGTCAAAACGGCAATTTCCCATTTCTACAGCCGTATTAATTCGATCTTGATAAAGACTTATAGAATCTTGTCCGTCCGGTTGCAGCAGCGGACTAAATTCCGAAGGATGCTTGCCGCAAAACTCCGATTCAGTGCTGCATCCAAATAACTTTAAAGTAGCCGGATTGCAATCCAAAAAACCCTCTTCGTCTAGCAGCATTACCGCATCAGTCGTCGATTCATACAAAGTGCGAAACTTTTTTTCCGACGCCTGCAAAGAAGCAATCAACTGCATCTTTTCCTCTGCCGCCCGCTTTGGCTCGGTAATATCCTGCATTACTTGAGAAAAACCCTGCAACTCTCCGCTTTCATCGCGCAAAGGAGTAACAATAATATTCGCCCAAAATTGCGAGCCATCTTTGCGAAACCGCCAGCCTTCATTTTCGTATCGACCTTCTGCCAGCGCCCCGATTAATTTTTCTTGGGGTTTGCCGATATCAATATCTTCTTTCGTGAAAAAACACTCCGAATTATTGCCGACTATTTCATGAGCTTTGTATCCAAAAATGCGTTCTGCACCAGAATTCCAGCTAGCTACATACCCCTCAGTATCTAACATGAATATAGCATAATCCTTAACGCCTTCAATTATTAAACGCAGGCGTTCCTCGCTTTCTCGAAGTCCAGATTCTGCCTGCTTGCGCTGGGTGATATCTTCTACAAAACCTTCGTAGTAGAGCAATTTGCCCCCTTCATCGCAGACAGCCCGTGCATTTTCAGCGATCCAAATTATTGTTCCGTCTCGGCGATAAATCTGCGACTCAAAATCAGATACCACGCCCTGTTCTCGCAAAGCAGAAACAAACTGATCGCGCCGATCGGGATTGACGTAAAGCTGATCGCTGATATCAGTCAGACAGCTCATCAATTCTGCTGCGGAATTATATCCGTAGATGCGAGCCAAAGCTGGGTTAGCGCTGAGGTAACGACCGGATTCGGTTGTTTGAAAAATGCCCGACACAGCATTTTCAAACATACTGTAATATTTTGCTTCCATTTGGTGCAGTGCCTCCGCGACATTCAGGCATTCTATCGCTTTATTTTCTAATTTTTGATTTCCCACTTATGAATACCCTGCTCTTGGATTTGAGTTGAATATTTTTGGTCTACCGCCTGTTAAACTCTAGCCGTTAATAAGGCAGAAAGATGCTGTGGCACAGCCGGACACAAATGTGTTTATTCATCTGTCAGACAGGGCTGTTAGTTGTTAGTTGTTGCTGATGAAAGTTTAGTCGATCCGGTCTGTCTTTCTTTGAGCCTCCACTGGCTGTCACAATCGGATTGCCAAATCGATCGGCCTGCGGTGCAGGTATCCGAGCCAAACCCGCTCGTTGAAATCTCCCTGAAATATATTAGCAGTTGAATACCCTGAAATAAGTTAGCGGCAAGGCTATTGTTACTATAATAAAAGGCTGCGACTTCTACAACCGCAAGAGTCTATTTTTAGGCTGTGGGTGAGAGTTCGATCGACTCTTACCCAAGGCAACTAACCCGCCTGCATGAGCTAAAGGCTCCCTGTCCGTGCTGTCAGTCGATTTGAGATTTGAGATTTGAGATTAAAGAATTGACTCCACAGATGAATCTGGGGCTCCCTAATCTCTAAAATTTTTTGGTCTCCACAACTCCTGTCGGAAACTTTTATCGGTCTTTGGGTGCTCTGAGTTAGTGTTCAGTATTCTTGCTGATAGATAATTACAGCGGACTGCTGGCAGTTGTACGATTTGGGGTTTCTCTGTAAAGTTGGCACAACAACAGGGCAATTGTTGTATCAAAAAATTCATATTCGGCTGCTGCGGGGGGACAAATTCTGTTGCGGTGCTGGCATTTGGGCAAAAATCTGGGTGCAGGCGCGCAAAATTTGGTCGGCAAGTCTGGTAAAATCCCGATCGATTCTCGGTTTGGCCCAAAAGCTCGATCGAGCTAAATTTGACTAGAACTAATAAATGACAGATTCCCCTCTACTAGCAACGCCAGAGTTATCTCCTGCTTCAACCCAGACGGCGGATTCTCCTCTGTGGCCGGCACTGCTGCAACAACTGTTAGACAGACAATCTCTCTCACGCGCCCAAGCAGCCGACTTGATGCAGGGATGGCTAGCAGAATCTATTCCCCCCGTCCTTTCAGGAGCAATTTTAGCGGCCCTCCAAGCCAAAGGCATCTGGGCCCAAGAATTGGCAGGAATGGCTCATGTATTGCATTCTCAGTCCCTTGCCGGCGAATCGGAGAGCGTTTTCAATCCCAAATCCTCAATCTCGAATCTTAAATTAATTGATACTTGCGGCACCGGCGGCGACGGCGCTTCCACGTTTAACATTTCCACGGCTGTAGCTTTTGTGACCGCCGCCGGCAAAGTTCGAGTCGCGAAACACGGAAATCGATCGGCATCGAGCAAAGTGGGATCTGCTGACGTGTTGGAAGCACTCGAAGTCAACCTCAACGCCGATCCCGCGAAGGTAAGAGCCGCAGTAGACGAAGTAGGCATCACCTTTTTATTTGCTCCCGGCTGGCATCCTGCACTTAAGGCTGTAGCGTCGCTCCGACGCACTTTGAAGGTGCGGACTGTTTTTAACCTTTTAGGGCCCCTTGTCAATCCTATGCGCCCTACAGGGCAGGTAATCGGGGTGTTCGATCCTAGTCTGGTATCAACTATGGCGCAAGCTTTGGGCGAGTTGGGGACTGAGTTAGCTGTAGTCGTTCACGGCAGAGAAAAATTGGATGAGGCGGGTTTGGGAGATGTAACTGATTTGGCGGTTTTGTCGGATGGCAAAGTGGAACTCACTACTTTAGACCCTGAAAAGGTAGGATTGACACCAAGTGCGATCGGCTCGTTAAAAGGTGGAAATGTTGAGGAAAACGCCGAGATTTTGCGGAACGTTTTGCAAGGCAAAGGTACGCGAGCACAAATGGATGTTGTAGCTTTGAATGCGTCTTTGGCTTTTCAGGTGGGAGGTGCAATTCCTATGGGTTCCCACGAAGCAGGAGTTTGTTTGGCTAAGGAGATTTTATTGAGCGGCGAATCTTGGTTGAAGTTGCAGCAGTTGATTGAGTTTTTGAGATGAAGTCAGTTGTCAGTTGGGAGTTGGCAGTTGGGCGTTGGCATTTGGCAGTTGACAGTTGACAGTTGGCAGTTGTCAGTTGGTAGTTGTCAGTTGGTAGTTGACAGTTGTTATTTGTTATTTGTTATTTGTTAGTTGTTAGGAATGAAAAATAAATAACTTGCACAATTAAACCCCAGAAGCCTCGCTCCAAGGTAAACTATTGCTCTATTGGTCACCTTATTTATTTTTCATACCTAAGAGCGCTGAAGCGCAACTACGTACCAGTCATAGGTATGTAGTTGCGCTTGGGCGCTCTTTCGTAGGCTAAGGAATGAAAAATAAATAACTTGCACAATTAAACCCCAGAAGCCTCGCTCCAAGGTAAACTATTGCTCTATTAGTCACCTTATTTATTTTTCATTCCTTAGTTGACCTGAAAGCAGTTGGTAGTTGTTAGGAAAGCAGTTGCTACAAATAACCAGTAACAACTAACAAATAACAACTAACAAATAACAACTAACTGCTGACTTCTTGTTAAGATCGCGATCGAAATTCAATCACATCTTGCTTAATCGTTATGTCTTTATTACCAAAAAAATCGTGACCCAACAGTCCGATATCTAGGGATGAGGAGATGGCAACAACTACATTTTGAACCGCCAGACCCCCAGCTTCAATAGAAGTCAAACGACCGAGGGGAAAAGTAGCCACTCCGTTCGGAGTTTGTGCTTGCACTGTTCCCTGGAGAACAACGCCCAAGGCTTTAGCCATTGCTGGTGTAATTACTGTGCCGCTGGCTCCAGAATCTACCATCATCTCGAACTTTTGTTTGCCGTTAAACGTGACTTCTATGACCGGGATATTAGCCTCTCTGCGTTTAATTTTTGCCTGAAATACTCCTGACTTGGCAGCCGCCGAAGTGGCGGGAGTCGATTCTTTGGGGAGAAAACCGCAGACTGATTGGCTGAGGTTGACAGTTCGGCCGGAGGAACTACGCATGAAGCATCCCTCGCTTTCTTGAGCCGCGGCTCGCGAGGAGTTGGCAACAGTCCCTACTAAAATTGAACTGCTCAGAGAAATAACCGCTGTTAAAAACAGTAAAGGTTGGCGCAGGTTTTGAACGTTCAGTAGATGCTTGTATAAGTTTGAGAGTAAAGGCTTTTGAGATTTGCTAGGCATAGTTTAGTAAAACGCTGTAGCTCGATCGTAACAGCGACAACTGCCGATCGGTAGAGATTTAGCTGTGGCGATCGCCCAGAGGTGTTACTTTAGTTCGATCGAGCGCCAGATAGAGGCGGGGGCTGGTTGTTGTCGATCGGCAGAAACTGGCATTGCACAAATTAAAATAATATCTGTATATTGCCGACTAGCATCAAATCCCTGGCAGTGGTAAGAATTAAACCAAACGAAAGTAATTAAGGATGCCATGTCACTTTCAACTGCACAACCCGCTCTCCTAGTCCTGGCTGACGGTACTGCTTACCGCGGCTGGTCGTTTGGCGCTGACGCCACCGTCGTTGGAGAGGTAGTATTCAATACGGGAATGACGGGCTACCAAGAAGTCTTGACCGATCCCAGCTATTGCGGGCAAATTGTCACTTTTACTTATCCAGAATTGGGCAATACTGGAATAAATCTCGAAGACGAAGAATCCTCGCGCCCGCAAATTCAAGGTGCGATCGCCCGCAACGTATGCAGCCGCCCCAGCAACTGGCGCTGCTCGCAATCTCTGCAAGACTACCTGAAACAGTACAATATCCCGGGAATTTACGGGATAGACACCCGCGCCCTGACTCGCAAAATTCGCACGGTGGGAGCGATCAACGGTGGCATTTCGACCGCAATTCTCGACCAGGCGGAGCTTTTGGAGCAAGTGCAACAGGCCCCCAGCATGGCCGGGCTGAATCTGGTTGGGGAAGTGACCACCCGCAAGGTTTACGAGTGGTCTGAAGCCACGGATGCGGTTTGGGAGTTCAGTCCCACAGTCAAACCTGCTAGCGACAAAATGTGGACGGTGGTAGCGATCGATTTTGGGATCAAGCGCAACATCCTGCGGCGTTTGGCGAGTTACGGGTGTCGGGTGATCGTTGTCCCCGCTGACACGTCGCCGGAGGAAATCCTCAAATACAACCCGGACGGGATTTTTCTGTCCAACGGCCCGGGAGATCCCTCGACGGTAACGGAAGGGATCGCGACTGCAAAAGCTCTCTTGAAGTCGGACAAACCCGTATTCGGCATCTGCATGGGACACCAGATTTTGGGACTTTCCTTGGGTGCAGAAACTTTTAAACTCAAGTTCGGCCACCGGGGATTGAATCAGCCGGCGGGTTTAACCCAGCGAATAGAAATTACTAGCCAAAATCACGGTTTTGCGATCGACCCGGATTCCCTAGTTCCCGAAGTAGAAATTACTCACCTCAACTTGAACGATCGCACCGTAGCCGGATTGAAGCACAAAACTCTGCCCCTGTTCTCAGTCCAGTACCACCCGGAAGCCAGTCCGGGCCCGCACGACGCCGACTATTTGTTCGATCGATTCGTGCAGTCAATGCAAGACAATCAGTCAGTAGTCAGTAGTCAGTAGTCAGTAGTCAGTAGTCATTAGTCAGCAGTCAGCAGTCAACAGTCAACAGTCAACAGTCAACAGTCAACAGTCAGCTAACCAATAACCAATAACCAATAACCAATAACCAATAACCAATGACTAATGACCAATAACCAATGACTAATGACCAATGACCAATAACTAATGACTAATGACCGATGACTAATGACCGATGACTAAAAAACTGTAGACAAAAGACCAAAAAACTCCTATAATGAAGCCTCGACTTTAAGCCATATCTAGCTAGGAGGGTGTCATTCCTGAGTCATTGACCCTGACCGTTAGCCTCAGAGGCACTCGCGAAGTCAAGAATAACTATCAGTTATTTCGCCTGACTGGCCTGCTGGACGCTTTTTCTGAGGCAACTTTTCGGAAGGTACTGAGCAAATGTATTGACGAGGGCCCAAAACACGTAATTTTGGACTTGTCTCAGATAGACTTTGTGGACAGTTCTGGCTTGGGTGCACTTGTGCAACTTGTCAAGAAAGCCCAAACCTTGGAGGGGACATTGCAAATTGTCTCAAATCCGCGCGTAACTCAGACTGTTAAACTGGTTCGCTTAGAGAAATTTTTGTCTTTGCAGCCTTCGGTTGATGAGGCGGTAAAAAACGTCAAGGATGCTTGACGCAAAGTGGATTTAATTAGCTATCCGGTTATCAACGCTGGATAGCAAATTTTTATTATTGTGCTGGTAAAACAATACCGATTTTCCGAGAAACTGGGACACGCACAAGCCGCTATTTCCTGAGATGCTTTGAGATTCGGTGGAGGGGCAGTAAAAAATGTGTTGCAAACACGCGGAAAAATGGTATAAGAAGTAGGGCATCCCGATGACTGTAAAAAGCCTTTTTTAGGAGTGCGATCGTCGCGCCAAGCTTTGCCTATATATCTCGTTTCGGGATCGGACAGCGAACACTCCTGTGAAAGCTATAATTGCTGAAGTAACGAAAGACGAAATAAGTAAGTCAGTAACGAGCGGGCTAAAGCCACGGAGCTTGTAAGAGAAATCAAACAAGCTGTACTGACGGGCCTAAGCCTTAACAGGCTACGTTATTTAGGTCATGACACCCTGGGATGCGAAGCTAGTCCCCTGCCCTGTCGCTAGTAGTTAAACAGTCTTAAAGTCACTGAGACAGTGCTGCCAGCCTAACAAGCCTCTATAACATTGGCGAAGCTAACTTTACCCCAGAAATGGGAGATTGAGGACAACCATATCCTCACTGGAGGGGCAACCATACCCCTCTGCCCCGCGAGGGGATTCAAGGCGATTGAAATCGCCGGGTCGTTTTTCTCTCAGGACTAAAGTCTCTGAGCTTCCCACTTACCGAGTATTGTTTGTGACTAGAAAAACCAAGCTGTGCGGAAGTTTTATTTAAAAAAGTATGTCGCCGATCGCAGATGACGGGCTCAAACTGAGTCTGACTGATATCAGTTTAAATCGAGTGCATCCTGCGAGGGCTACACCAGCAGAAATAGAAAGGATTTCGCCCGCAGCCTGGGCATATTTGGGAGATGCAGTGTACGAACTCTACGTTCGGAGTTGCTATTTAGTGCCACCCAAAAGATTGCAAGCTTATCACGAATTGGTGGTGGGGCAAGTACGAGCCGAAACTCAAGCGCGTCACTTGCGATCGATCTCTCCTTACTTGAACAGTACAGAATTAGCAATTGTCAAGCGCGGCCGCAATGCCGCAGCGGGCCGTTCCAAGCGAGCAGATCCAGAGATATACCAACAAGCCAGCAGCTTAGAAACCTTGGTCGGATATTTGTACCTCACCGATCCCGAAAGATTGACCGAGATTCTGGCACTTTTAGAACTTGATACTTAAAGGATTTAGCAGTAAAGAGTTGGGAATGCCGAGGGATTAATTGACCATCCTTGCACGGCAGCTAAAATACAACAGCAAAAAGCTCGATCGGGCAAACAGGATTTATCAGTTATTAACTAGCAAGTTTAGCACAGCAAAATCCTTGCTCCCTCCCTAGCCAATCTAAAATCTCAAAGCCCCAAGATTGCTCCCTCAATCAACAATCTAAAATCTACAATCGATTAGCCTTCAGCCAAAACGTTTTGACCACAAGAAACCAATGAGAAAATTTACCAGACCAAACTCCTCGCGATCGAATTCCGACAGCAAGCCATTCAAAAGCGAAGGCCGCCGTCAGGACTCACAACCATCCTCTCCCCGCTTTGAACGCAAGCCCCGTCCCGACACTCGCGGAGTAGAGGCACCTCAAAAACGATCGACCTTCGCCCCCCAATCCCGAGAAATGCCCGTGCGAGCAATTTTCAAACGGAGAGTCGATTCCGACAGCCAACCGTCCATTCGCAGAAATAATCCTTACCAAGACAGAGACAGCAGCAGCAGCAGCAGCAGCAGCAGCAGCCCGCAGGAATCCCGGGGCAATTATTACGAAGACAGAGACAGCAGCCCCCAGCCGGTTCGCAACAATTTCAGAGACAGAGACAGCAGCCCCCAGCCGGCACGCAACAATTTCAGAGACAATTTCAGAGACAGAGACAGAGACAGCAGCCCCCAGCCTGCCCGCAACAATTTCAGAGACAGAGACAGCAGCCCCCAGGAATCCCGGGGTAATTTTTACAAAAACAGAGACAGAGACAGCAGCCCGCAGGAATCCCGGGGCAATTATTACAAAGACAGAGACAAAGACAGTAGCCCGCAGGAATTCCGGGGCAACCATTTCAGAGACAGAGACAAAGACAGAGACACTCGCCCTGTTGACAGTGCCTCAAACACAGTCGTGCAGCCAGACACAGACTCAGACATGATTTACGGCCGCCATGCGGTACAAGCAGCTTTAGAAACAAACCAAGTGCTCAACCGGATCTGGGTTGTCCCGCACCTGCGCTACGATCCCCGCTTTCACAGCTTGCTAACCGAAGCCAAGGCCAACGGCAGCATCATTGACGAAGTTGACGATTTGCGCCTCGACTACATCACGCGCAAAGCAAACCACCAAGGCGTAGCAGCTCAAGTATCAGCCTACGAATACCTGGATTTGAGCGAACTGATCGCGAAGGCTAAGTCTGCTTGCGAAGATCCAGTAATTGTCGTCGCAGAAGGACTCAACGACCCCCACAATTTAGGCGCGATTATTCGCACCGCAGAAGCATTGGGAACTCAGGGCATGGTGATTCCGCAGCGGCGGGCAGTTGGGATTACCTCGGCAGTGCGAAAAGTGGCAGCAGGGGCATTGGAAAGCCTGCCAGTGGCGAGGGTTGTCAATCTTAACCGGGCGCTGGAAGAATTGAAAGAGGCTGGATTCTGGATTTACGGCACTGCAGCAGGCGTCGGTGAATCGGTAGAGACAGTCAAGTTCTCAGGACCCACTGTTTTAGTTGTGGGCGGTGAAGCAGACGGTTTGAGCCTTTTGATACAGCGCGGCTGTGACGGATTAGTTTCAATTCCTTTAAGGGGCCATACTCCTAGCCTGAATGTCTCGGTAGCAACGGGGATGGCTTTATACGAAATTTATCGCCAGCGCGGGCCCAAAAAGTTTCACGTACACGGATCGTGAAAATGGTTGAAAAAAAAAGTACAACAGAGTAATTTATTGTGAATGCCGCCCAGAATTGAGCGGCACCACACCCTGAACAAGTAAGGATAGCCGATCGACTGTCGTTACGGACTTACGGACAGGCGAAAGTATCAGGGGCCTTCCCCCTACGTTCAAACAGGAATTCAACACAAATCTATTTGGATATGGGCTTTAAATAGGTTTGAATAGGTTCTCGATAGCAGTCCTGTAAATAACAAAAGCCTGTGCCCGCAGCACCCAGAAAACACCGTAAAATACATTAGAAAAGCAGATGAAAGAATTCTTGATTAGCTTGCTCAACTTTTTCGGATTGGCTTGGTGGGTTGAAATTAAAACTTCAGCGCCGCGGTGCATTTACTATTTTGGCCCGTTCTTGACGGATAAAGAGGCGGAAGCTGCAAAAGCAGGATATATAGAAGACATAGAAAATGAAGGGGCCGAAGGTGTTAGTGTTTCGATTAACCGCTGCAAACCTATTACTTTGACGGTTGCAGAGGATTTGGGAAAGCTTGGTGAGGGTGGGCTGTGGCCGGTTTTTAGCGGTCAGTAGAAGCAGAGGGAATTTTGAGTTGGGAGTTAAGAGTTTTGGGTGGTAAATCCAAAACTCTTAACTGTTGGGGAATACATTACTTCTGACAAACTAAAAACTCAACACTCGCAATTGTCAACTGCTTGGGGGAAACATTCAATCCAGCGATCGATGTCTGCAAGTACCCGATCGGGAATTTCCCAAGGGAACAAGTGGGCTGTATTTGGATAGCAGTGCCACTGACATTCGTGGAGGTGGCGGGCTGTTTCTAAACTGGATGCCGAGGTGATGTGCCGATCGGCCTCTCCTGCCAACACCAAGCTGGGACATTGAATGTCGCCGAGGTGGATCAGTCGATCGTATCCAGCTCTCAGAGCGGTATTTAAAGCCTTGGTGGCCGTGTTGGAAGTTTTGAGGTAGGCGGGGGTACCTGCCTGTGCTAAGTAGCGGTAAGGGGTGGATTTCTGCTGCTGTATCAAGTAGCGAAAGAGCGATCGCCTGCCAAAAGTATCAATATTCCACTGCCAACCGGGTATCGCCCAATTGATAATTCCGGCTAAACCGGTGTAAAGGTTATCTTGCCAAGAGATGGGAGGGTGACTTCCTCGCGGTTTGGCTGCGGATGCGAGTAAAATCAAACCGGTGACTCGCTGGGGATATTTCATGGCTAATTCCAGGGCTAAAATCCCTCCCAAAGACCATCCGATTACCAAACACCGATCGACTCCCAATCGGTCTAAAAGTGCTTCTAAATCGAGGAGGTGGTCGGTCATTTCAAAGGGAGTGGAGGTGCGGCTGTTGCCGTATCCGCGCAAGTCTGGGGCGATCGTCTGGAACCGCTTTGACAAGTGTTCTGTGAAGACGGACATACAGTAGCCCGAACCCGGATGGCCGTGCAAGCAGAGAATCGGAAATCCTTCGCCTTTGACGGAAACGCTAAGTTTTTGATGCGGCATTTTTTAACTGTTTGGGGGGTGCGTTGTCCCCCGCTAGAAATTGTGTATTCCAGCGGTTAAAAGCTGGGGTTCCGGCTAATGTAATCGGCAATTTTAGAAATAGACTGGCGAATTTGTCGATCGCCGCTGCTGCGGGAGTCAATCACAGTCATCACATAGGCTTCGCCGTCAATGCTCATTGCTAAAGTTGTGCCGAGCACCAGGGAATTTTCGCCGGTTTTTTCGCCCAACCACTGAGCTTGAGTTCCTTGCAAGGCGGCAAATCCCAGAGCGCGATCGTACTGGCCGTTGAGAGTTTCTACTAACAGTTTAGCACCAGGTGTTTCGCCGTTGTAAATTTGCACCATCATTTCGGTGAGTTCGTTAGCAGTCAAGCGGTTGGGGCCGGAACCGGGGTTAGTTGGCATAATCTTTTCCCCCATTAATTTGAAGTTGACGCGGGTGACTTGGTAGCCGCGATTTTCTAAGAATTGATTGATGTAATCCGATCCCAAATAATCAATAAGTTGATTTGTAGCGGTATTGCTGCTGCGATCGATCATTTCTTCTAACAGTGTCTTCAACGGGTAATTTTTAGGAGACAAAATCTGCGTCGATGAGTCTTCGGTAAAATTGCCCGCATCGACGAATACTTCCTTGTTCAGACTAATTTTTTCTTTTTCCACTTTTTGCATCAGGGCGACAGCAATCGGCAGTTTAATTAAGCTGGCCGGACTGACAGGAGGCACATCGCCCCGGAGGTTTACGCACTCTCTAGAAAGGTGGCAAATGCCGATCGAAGCATTCTCAGACAAGCCGCTTTCCCTGGCAACCGCAGCCAAAAAATCTGATTTTGCTTGCTGCACTTGAGAGGTGGCAGCCGTTAAATTTTCGCGGTATTCTTGAGTTTTTGAGGCAGTGAGGGAAGCTAAAAATGAATATTGAGGGACTTCCTGCAAGTTGTTGAGGGCCTGGTTCCACAAAAATTGAGTTTGCTGCGAAGATTCGATCGACTGATTTTGCTGCCCTCCAGTTTCTACGGCTCGGTTGGCTAAACGGACTGCTTGCTGTAAGTTGTCGTTAGCCCTCTGTTCTACTAATATTTCAACTTCCACCGCTTGCAACTGAGAAAGCAGTTTTTGTTGAGGATTCGCGGCGAGGGGAACTAAGCGGGAGAGCAGGGTTGGTTCTGGGGAGGGAGAGGCGGGTTGTTCTAATTCGCTGACTAGCCGATCGCGAATTTTGTATAGTTCGTCTAGAGAACGCGGGTTAGATGATTGAGAGAATGAACTGGCGATGGTTAACATCTGAACCAGTCCGATGCCGGCTACTACTGCCGCCATTTTGTTTGCGATCGACAAAAAACGCTTGAACTCTCGCATATTCAACATCCTCAACACAACCAAATTCAATATAAGCAGCTATTGTTACAGGAGTCAAACGATTTTAGATTTTAGATTTTAGATTTTAGATTTTAGATTTTAGCCGTAGCCGTAGGGTGCGTCGCCACCCTTAAATCCTCAAAAAAGAGCGACCATCTCATAGCGACGCACCTTTTATTTTAATGAACCCAGGCAACAACCCTCCGTTTCACTCCGCCCAACATTTTTGTGGTAGCAAGCTTGTTGATAAATGATAGAAGGTGCGTCGCCACAAAATAGTCGATTTAATTTAGGGATTTTTAATGGCGACACACCCTACGAATACTGCTATTGACTAATGACTGCTGACTAATGACTTCTGCCAAAATAAAGGGAGCGATCGCACCAAAGCAATCCACCCCCTCTAAATATTGCGAACTATCTACTTTTTGCGCCGCCGCTGCCAGTCAGCACCCAACCGTTTCAGGTAATCCCAGCCGCGTTGGGGCCAGACATGATCGCTACCAGTCTTTTCGGCAATCCAGCGAGCTACTTTGGGGCCTGTCCAGTCTCCGCCGTCGGGGGCAGGGTCTTGCAGCGCTTGTCGCAGTTCTTCTTGCTGTTCTGGATTCAGCAAGGATTTCGCAGGAGGGGGGTGGCGGTCTCCGCTGCGGTTTCTCACAGAGTCAGGCCCTTCTCGGTTGTAGCGCTGGACAATTTCTTTGGCGTAGTCGTAGTTGATACCTACAACTAGGGCTGCTTGTTTGATAGTCCAATTTCGGGAAACTAAGACCAGCAAGTGCCAGCGGCGGGACTCTGTGGTGTTTTGTGCCTGCCGGTAGCGAATTTTGAGTTCCTCTGCCGTCAGGTGGGATTCTAAGTGAGCTTTAGGTGGCATTCCTCCAACGGGGCATCGGGAACTTCTTACCATATTTCTCTCGGTTTGTGGAGAATTCCGGATGAAATTTTGATGGTGGGATCGTTGGGGCAAATGCTTAGCTTTTTTTTGCCACAGATGCACGCAGTTGAAGAAGGGCTGCTGTTTTTTTGCAGGTGCGCGCCACAAGAGGCGTCCGCGTGGCAGTGAGCGTTCCGATCGGCCCTCGGACAAGCTGCGATCGCCCCGCCGCTAAACCTCTGACCAATAGTTTAGGCTACAGTCAGCACGATCGCTCTTTTGTTCTGATGAATGAAGTGGCGATCGACCTTTTTTTGTCAACTGCAGATTTCTCACAGGCTTTTTGGCTCGTGCCCCAATCAACGCGAATGGGAGAAGGTCGATCGCTATTTTCTCCGATCGCGCAGCCGCCATTAATTCGCTCGGATAACTGATAAATTTCAGTAATTTTTGACTAAAATAGTGCATTTCATAATTTGGTCATAATTATTTTTAAAATTGCAGCCACAAGCTCATACCTTATTGCTAAAAATTATCTATTTATTCTTCATTTGGTTCTGGGGTTTCAGGGGGAATCGCAGTTAAAACCCGCTTGCTATGCTATCGATATCGCGAGCTTGCACTCCGATCGCTGCAATCGAAAGATGATGATTCCGAAGCCAGGAAAAGCGATAATAATGGTATCAGAGTTAGGGCAGATCGCTCTTTTTTAAAAAATAGGTGAAAAAGTCGATCGCTCTTTTATGTACGGTGTTATAATTGGCACTTAATAAGTTTGATGTAAAGCCGCCGATCGCCCGGTCAAACCATCGCCACAAAAATCAACTATCCGCACGAGTATCCCGGCCCGCCCCAAACGCAGACTTTGCACGGAGGCTGTAAGTGGGTGCAATTGCCAGCTATATTGGCTAAGTGGCTAGTAGAAATGATAAAGGTACGAGCATGGCATCCATCCGCGAGTTGCACCGACAACTGGTCAATAAAGAACGCTCGGCTGTGGAAATTACTCAAGAAGCATTAGACCGAATTACCCAGCTAGAGCCGAAGTTGAAAAGCTTTCTGTACGTGACGGCAGACAGCGCATTGGCGCAGGCCCATAGAGTGGATGCCCAAATCGCAGCAGGCGAGCAAATTGGGCTGTTGGCCGGCATCCCGATCGCCGTTAAAGACAATATGTGCACCGAGGGCATTCCCACAACCTGTGCATCTCGGATTTTGGAGAATTTTGTGCCTCCCTACGATGCAACCGTCGTCTCCAAACTCCAAGCAGCCGGTGCGGTGATTGTGGGCAAAGCGAATATGGACGAGTTTGCAATGGGGAGCTCGACGGAAACTTCTGCCTATCAAGTTACCGCGAATCCTTGGGACTTGGAGCGCGTGCCCGGAGGGTCTTCTGGCGGTTCTGCCGCAGCAGTGGCGTCGGGGGAATGCGTTGTGAGTTTGGGTTCGGATACAGGGGGATCGATCCGCCAACCTGCTTCTTTTTGCGGTTTGGTGGGGCTGAAACCGACTTACGGGTTGGTTTCTCGCTACGGTTTGGTGGCCTATGCTTCTTCTCTCGATCAAATCGGGCCCTTTGGCAGGAGTGTTGAGGATGCGGCGATTTTGTTGGGGGCCGTCGCCGGTTACGACAAGAGAGATTCCACGAGTCTGAATGTCCCAATTCCTGACTACGCGCAAGCTTTAAGACCCAGTTTGCGACCGAAGGGTCAGATTAGAATTGGTGTAATTAAAGAAACTTTTGGTGTAGGGTTGGACTCCGGGGTTAAAGAAGCCGTTACTAAGGCGATCGAACAATTTCAACAATTGGGCGCAGAAATTCAAGTCATTTCTTGTCCCAGGTTCCGCTACGGTTTGCCCACTTACTACATTATTGCTCCCTCGGAAGCTTCGGCGAATTTGGCGCGATATGATGGAGTCAAGTACGGTTTCCGCTCTCCAGACCCCGATAATCTTTTGGATATGTATGCCAAAACTCGCTCTCAAGGGTTCGGTGCGGAAGTTAAACGCCGGATTGCGATCGGCACTTACGTGTTGTCTGCTGGATATTACGACGCCTATTATCTCAAAGCTCAAAAAGTTCGGACTTTGATTAAAGAAGACTTTGAAAAAGCTTTTTCTCAAGTTGATGTTTTAGTCTGTCCCACTGCTCCTACTACGGCTTTTAAGGCCGGCGAAAAAATAGACGATCCCCTGAGTATGTATCTGTCAGATTTGATGACTATTCCGGTGAATCTTGCAGGTTTGCCAGCTTTGAGTTTGCCCTGCGGATTTGATGATAAAGGAATGCCGGTGGGCATACAACTGATTGGTAATCTTTTGCAAGAATCTCGGCTGTTTCAAGTGGCTCACGCTTACGAACAGTCTACGAATTGGCATTTGCGTCACCCGGAATTGGATTAATTTTTCAAATTCGGCGGAACGCGGCGGCGGAAGTTAGTAATCGATCTTGGCTAATTGTCTGAATTAATCATTGACCCTTAGCTTTTGACCGATATCTAATTTCCAGCGTGCCCTATTTTCTATGAACAAGTTTCTGGTATTCCTCTTGTCTAAATCGCTAATAACTTTTGGGATAGTTTTAGCGATCGCTTATTCTGCTGCTTGTCTGTTTCTATTTGTAGCGCAAGGTAAGTTTATCTTTTTTCCCGCGCGGGCGATCGAAACTACCCCAGACGATTTTCAGTTGAGATATCAAGATGTTTGGCTGCCAATTCCAACTAAAACAGGCACGGTGGAAAGCGTGCACGGGTGGTGGATTCCTGCACCGGAAACCCCCCCCAGCCCCCCCTTGCTAAGGGGGGGAGCAAGAAAGGGAGAGTCGCTTCTGGCTGCGCCCCAAAGTGAGAGAGGGGCCGTCGCGTCCCCCCTTAACAAGGGGGAGTTAGGGGCGGTAGTTTTGTACCTGCACGGCAATGCTTCAAATGTGGGAGCAAATGTGGAACACGCTAATCGATTTCATCGTTTAGGTTTGTCGGTATTTACGATCGATTATCGCGGTTATGGAAAAAGCCAGGGCGATTTTCCGAGCGAATCTCAGGTTTATGAGGATGCTCAATTTGCTTGGGATTATTTGGTGAAACAGCGGGGGGTTAACCCGAATCAAATTTATATCTACGGTCATTCTTTGGGAGGGGCGATCGCGATCGATCTGGCAGTGCGCCACCCGGAGGCGGCGGGGTTAATTGTAGAAGGCTCTTTTACTTCGACGCGGGCGATGGTGGATTTCCAAAAAGGCTTGTTTTGGATGTTTCCGATCGATTTTTTGCTGACACAGCGGTTTGATTCTCTTTCAAAAGTCGATCGCCTGCAAATTCCCGTGCTTTTTATTCACGGCACTGCTGACAGTGTAGTTCCAGCCCAAATGAGCAAAAAACTGTTTGATGCAGCACCCGATCCCAAACAGCTTTACATAGTTCCTGATGGAGGTCACAATAATGTGGCACAGATCGGGGGTGCAGAATATCTGCTCGCAGTCAGCCAATTTTTAGGTTTTTCAAACTAGATAAAAGCTGTTGGCGGTAACAGGTTCAGTTGGATATCTGTACCGCCTGCTCGCACTTCTTTCTAACAGTACATATCTGAAACAGAGCAGCGATCGCGATGATACTGCTTAGTAGAACCTTAATACATTCAGCCACCAGTCATTCAAGGCATAGCAGTAATTACAGTAATTGTTCGTGCTTATCGCTTGTTCTTTCTTAACTTGGCAGCCTCGCCGAGATATTTTTTGGTTTGGCATCCGGGCACCGCAGAGATTGGCATCTGCGAGATTAGTTTTGTTCAATCTCGCATCGCTCAGGTCTGCCGATCTGAGGTCTGCACCGCTGAGATTTGCACCGCTTAAATCAGCTTCTCTCAGGTCTGCACCGCTGAGATTTGCACCGCTTAAATCGGCTTCTCTGAGGTCTGTTCGACTTAGTTTAGCAGCGCTCAAATTACTGCATTTTAAGTTAGCCAACTGGAGGGATGCGTCTCGAATAAAACTCTCGCTGAGGTTGGCATTTTCTAAGTTGGCTCCCCTGATGTCTGCCCTGCTCATGTCGGCTTTGCTGAGGTCGGCGTCGGTCAAAAAGGCGTTTCTCATGTTGGCGTTGTTTAAATTAGCTTCCATTAAGTCAGCAGCAGTCAAGTCGGCATCAGCTAAGTCGGCCCTGCTGAGAGTGGCGCGGCTCAAGGAAGCGCCAAACAAATCTGCACGGCTCAAGGAAGCGCCAAATAAGTCGCATCCGGGACATCCTCTTGTTTCTAGCAGTCGCTTAACTAGAGACAGATTTTGAGCTTGCAAGGGAAGTGCGGCGCAAAATGGGAGTAGTATTATCGCTGCAGTTAGAATTTTGAGTTTGATTTGGGTCATCAAAAAAATGGGTCTGAAACCCCGTCCTAAAAGGACGGCTTTACATGAATTTTTGTTAAGATATACCATTTCACACAAGACGTGCTAGTATGTGAAAGAGCGTACT
>NZ_JAUBRJ010000165.1:0-1881 GCF_036701805.1 Microcoleus sp. N3A4 | reverse complement strand
TTTGGCCTAACATTTCGCTCAAGCGGACCAATCAATCGCTTCGCGATTGATGTGGCCGCTTAGCTCCAGCGTTAGGGGCACACGGATGAACCTTCTTCGCAAGATGCGTGATCGGTTCGCGCAGTCAACTAAACCTGCGTGGGACACGATCTGTGTGACGGACTCGGGCTTTGTTTCAGGAGACGCGTCCGTAGCTTGGGGGTCGCTCACCAAGATCGCGGCATTCAAGAAGGACTCCGTCACCTTCGACGACGTTTGGTTTGAGTTCTCAGTTGGGCCAAACAAGGTGTTGGTGTGCGAGGAGCAGCCTGGCTTTGCCGAGCTTCTTGCCGGGATCAAAGCACGGTTCCCGTCCGTCGACGGTTGGGAGCAAAAGGTGGTCCAGCCAGCGTTTGCCGAGAACTACACGGTGCTTTATGTTGGCCCCTAACTACTCACTCAAGCGGACCAATCAATCGCTTCGCGATTGATGTGGCCGCTTAGTTCAGGCGTTAGGTGCACAACTTGGAGGTCCTCGTATGTCTGGAAGTGATGTGATCAAGATTTCCGCGGCGCTGCGCGGAGAGGGAAAGTTTCGCGAAGCTATCGATACGGTCAAGGCTCAGCTTGGAACCATTTCCGAGGATGCGCGCTTGAACGCCAACCTCGAAATCTTCTACGCAGCAAAAGAGGCAGGATTCACGGATGAGGCTTGCGAGTACGCTAAGAAAGTGCTCGCAGATGATCCGGATGTTCCAAGCCCGAAGGAGTTCTTGGCGTCGCGCGGCATTGGCACCTAACTACTCGCTCAAGCGGACCAATCAATCGCTTCGCGATTGATGTGGCCGCTTAGCTCCAGCGTTAGGCACATGCGGCGCATCCTGATCTCGGCAATCGCGATACTTCTCGTTGCTTGCTCCGGAGTCTCCGAGCAGGAGGCGCGCACGATTGCTTATGAGCGTCTCATGTCGCTAGATTCAGGCCCGGCACTTCGGGGCGAGGCCCTCTTGAGCGGCCTTAGTCTCGATTCAAACTCGGATGGCACTTACCTTTTCACCATCAAGGATCACGGCACTGAGATGTGGTGGGCAGTCACCGTACTGCCCAATGGCAGTTCAGAGCTTTCGAGGATGCCTCTTGATGAGCAAGACTAAGTGCCTAACTACTCGCTCAAGCGGACCAATCAATCGCTTCGCGATTGATGTGGCCGCTTAGCTCAGACGTTAGGCCCTATGTCCGCCCATCTATCTCGCGAAGACTATGTCTCGGAGTGCCGGCAAAGGTCGGTAGCCATATGCCTTGGCATTCTCTCAGGGACCACGCACGTACTTGAGGGCTGCCACACGCTTGCGTCACTTAGATTTGAGGTCCAAGTTGCCGACAGCGACGAAGACTTCAATGTTTTCGCAGCAATCTCATCAGAGACTGATGCGCTCCCTGTTGGGGCCGTTCGGACGCATTGGGCGCCCGAAGCGCTTGCGCGCCTCCAGCCTGAGATCGATGCTGCAGTTTCCTGGGCGCTGCCACTCGCGATCCCGGCATGCACGTCGATCGTTCAGCGGTTCGGGCCTAACATTTCGCTCAAGCGGACCAATCAATCGCTTCGCGATTGATGTGGCCGCTTAGCTCCAGCGTTAGGCGGTTGGTTCTAGGTTGGTCTGAGGCGAGTCCGTTCTCGGCAAGCCGAGACTCTCTCGCCGCGAGACATCCGGCCCGCCCGCGCTGTGATGGTCTGCGTCTCAAGTCCGCGGGGCCGTCGAGTAGCAGATGCGAGGTCCAGGCAGGCGCGGGCACCAAAACATCACCATCCGGGTTGCCTGCGGCACCTCGCTCCGGCACATTCCGCCTAACTATTCGTTCAAGCGGACAGTCCAATCGCTTCGCGATTGGAGCTGCCGCTTA
>NZ_JAUBRJ010000050.1:0-56996 GCF_036701805.1 Microcoleus sp. N3A4 | reverse complement strand
AATCTCAAATCTCAAATCGGTTGACTGTTAAAAATCTCAAATCTCAAATCTCAAATCTCAAATCGGTTGACTGTTAACGAATGTTAGTGGTTATTAACAAACCAAAGCGATTAAGAAATAACCACTAACAAGTAACGAATAACTAATCCTTCAATTTTGGTAAAAATGCTGTCAAACATTTGTACAATTCTAATCCCGGCCCAGCTTGCAGTGGATAAAGCTTGTCGAAATTAATTGGGTTTCCCGGTGCTAATTTCCACTCGGTTTTCTGTGCTGTTTTCGGGGAAATTTCGATCGCTACCGTGATGTTAATAATGTTGTTCTGCTGGGGGATTCCCCGGAAGCAGTAACTTTTTCCCGTGCGTTTGTCGGAATCGCTGCCGGTGATGTATCTGTCTTGTTTGCGAAATTGAATTTCTCGAAAAGGTCGATCGATCCCAAAGGAGTCTCGGTAGCGGTAGTCTCCGTCGGATAAGTTTTCGACAGTCGGTCTAATTTGAGCTATAACTGTTGGTGCTACAAGGAGATGCGGTACAAAAAACATAGCTAAAGAATGATAACTGGTAGAGACGGGTTTTACCAACCATCCGTGCCTAAGACCAATCATCTCATAAACCCGCCCCCGCGCAACGATCGATCGCCATTTACCTCTTTCAAAATAGAATGTTCGGGTTTCACCAGATATATTTTAGGTAGCTAAGAGTATAGATAAAGCCTCCCCTTGCAGATATCATAAAATATTGTCAAAAACATGAAAAAATCTCAATCTCAGTCTTTAATTTTGTGGCGGCAAGTGGGAGGCGTGGCAGTTTTGCAGGGGGCAATTACTCTGACTTGGATGCTTTACCGACTGTATTTGCCTCAACTTTTAGCGGGATTTGGTTTTGCGGGATTCGACAGGGGTATCGGACTTTTAGAGGATTCTTTGGCAATTGCGATCGAACCTTTTGCTGGCTGGCTTTCTGACAAGCAGCGTCGCTGGATGGGAACTCGTTTTCCGCTAATTGTTGTCGGCACTATTCTGTCGTCGGTGCTATTTATTGCGATTCCGGCTATTTTTATTTTCGGCAATCCAGTCTCGCCCCTGCGCTGGATGTTGCCTGTGGTAATAGTAGCTTGGGCGGTGGCGATGGCGATGTTTCGATCGCCCGCAGTGTCGCTGTTGGGCCAATATGCAACTCAAACGCAGTTGCCCCAAGCCATGAGTTTGTTGGTGCTTGTAGGGGGATTGGTTGGGGCGGCAAGGCCTGTTGCGGGAGATTTTATTCTGAGTTTGGGGCCCGCTTTTGCTTTTGCTATTGGTTCGTTTGTATTGTTGGGTGCGGTGGCTTTTTTGCGATCGGTTAATCCAGATGTTGCGCTGTCGGAATTGCCACCGGATACTCAAATTTCCGAGAAAGTTTCTATCACAGCGCTGGGGTTAATTGCGGTGACGGGAATGGCTGTTGCTTGGGGAAGTCGGGCGATGGGGGAACGGATTTTGCCCCATGTTTTCCAAACTCAAATCGCGGGTGTTGATAGTAAGTTGTTAATGGCGGGATTTACTTTGGCTTTAGCTGTTGCTTCTTTGTTGGCTGGGGTGATTGCGGTGCGCTTGGGAAACCAGCGGATGCTGTTGGGTGGATTGGTAGCAACGGCTGTTTTGCTGTTGGCAATGGTTTTCAGTCAGGGGTTGGTGATGGTGGCTGCGACTGTTTTGGCTGTGATTTTTACCAACAGTTTGATTGCTACCGGTACAGTTCCTTTTGCTTTGTCTCTGGTTCCTCCACTGCGGGGAGGATTGGGGGTAGGGTTTTATTTTGGTGGTTTTTCCCTGGGGATGAGTTTATACTCTGTGGTGTTTGTGGCACCAAAGACGATTTCTGCTGTGACAACGGCGATTGTGGGGGCGATCGCCTTTTTGGTTGCTGGTGTCTGTGTCGTCGCGGGCGATCGGCTTAAACAAACGCGCCGTGTAACAAATTAATAAGAGTTGTTATGCAGTTTAAGTTGATCCCTGCCTATCGTGAATAATTATTTCATGATTTCATCTCTATTACCGATCTGAGGAACAATAGAAATATTGAACAAGCCCTGAGAAATTTTACGGGCGCATATCTAGGGATAAACTGAGGATACTGCTATGTTTTGCCGGACGGGAAGAACAAAAAATTTAGGGCCGGTTGAAACCGGAAACTCGGAACTGCGAGGCTCTATCACCTCTGCGTCTAAAAGTATCCGCACAGTCCGATCGCGAGCTTACAAAGATGAGGCTTTGGTGTCTGCCACACTGGCGGGACTGCCAGCTCTTTTGGCATCCCTCGAAAGCTTTCGCGAACAGTAAAGTTTGACAATTGATCTTGTTAAACATCGGAGTTGACTGAGCTAAATTACGGCCAGACACCGGAAAAGATATTCTTGACTGCGATCGCAATTCGATTTAAGTCTTCTTTCAGTAGCGGCGGCCAAGAAACTCCTCTGCGAAGTCCAGCTTCAAATTGCAGCAAACTTTCAACTGACAGTAAATGCAGTGCCGAGATTAATTGTCGATCGAGCATTGGAGATTCTTGCAGGCCCTCAAACAATATTTTTAAAGCTAATAAAATCGATGTCACTTGTCCGGGTACGGGCGGCTGACCTTGTTTGAGACGCATCAGGAAGGCGTCGGGATTTTTCTTGGTTTCGAGGGCGGTTCCTTGGTCGATCAGAAAACTGCGGGCGGTTTTGTAATCCATTGGATGTGCGATCGATCTCCTGCAATTAATTAGCTCGCATTATATCACTCTTTATCGCGCTCAATTTGGTAATATATTTCGATACAGGCTAAACTACAGCTACTCGTGAGGTTCACCAGCCCTGTACCCGAAAGCTAATCGTGAGGTCGCATCCTGTACCGTACAGCTCTCGTAAAGTGCCCCGAAGAGCACCCTACAGCTACTCTTGCTAAGCCCAGGCGTATCTAAATTTTACAGTCAAGTTTGATGAAGTTTTTATGAGGTGTCCCGCCCGCCCAAAAATCTAACTTATACCAATTCTCGCCTCCAGAAAGCAACAATCATGAGTGTTAAGTTTGTTTCCTGAAAGACTGTATGCACCGGTGCGTCGCTGTTCGACAAGTCGCTCTTTTTTAGGATTTAAGGGTGGCAACGCACCCGGAGGCTGCTGTTGCATGAGTTTTGAGAATTAGTATTAGATGCCCAACAGCTTAGTTATGAGTAGGTTTTACATAACTGAAAAATAAAACAATGGCAAAACGGCTAGGAATTAGCAGAAAATCAAAGATTTATCGCTACTTGTGGCTGCTTTTTTTGTGTCTGACCTTTCTGTTAGTTCCGCTCATCAAAAAAATGGCTGCAGATACGCCATTTCCGCCACCCGCTCCTATTGAAAATAATGCTAGTTTTGGAGCGAGGATTCAAAGGACGATGGGGTTACTTGCTGCCAGCACCCCAACAGAACGCCGCCAAGTGCGTATTCTATTTTACGGTCAATCCATCACTGAGCAAGATTGGTGGAAAGATGTAGCGCAGGATTTGAGACAGCGATTTCCCTATGCAGATTTGATTGTAGAAAATCGGGCGATCGGAGGATTTTCTGCCCCAATCTTAATCCGTCCCAGCGAACACGATTTGTATCCTTTTTATCCAGATTTGCTAATTTTTCACGTCTACGGAGGTGGTGAAGATTACGAAGCTATAATTGCCAATGTCCGCAGCCGCACTGCTAGCGAAATACTCTTGCATTCAGACCACATCGATTGGATGCCGACAGGCAGCAGCGACGATCCAGAACAAGTCAACAGATACGAATGGCACAACACTCATTCTACTCAATGGCTGCCTGAGTTGGCCGATAAATACGGCTGCGAAATCGCAGAAATTCGCGAACCTTGGCGCAGGTATTTGAAAGATAATCGCTTGCAGCCACAACAGCTATTGAGGGATGAAATTCACCTCAACGATTGGGGAAATTTTCTGCTAGCTGCTCTCATTAAACCGCACTTGCGATACAACCCAAATTCTCCTCAACCGCAGCAGGATTTAGTGAAAACCTATACAGTGGGCAGCGATGTTAAGTGGCAAGATGGCAAGTTGGTTTTAGAATTTGAAGGAAATAGAATAGATGCGATCGCCGATAAAACCTTCAACGGCAAGGCAATTTCTGCTAAAATTGCGATCGACGGCAAAAAACCCTCAGAATTTCCTGAACTTTACACCATCACCAGACCTAGCGTTAGTCTTGGCGTCAAGTGGCCGGCTATTCTCCAAGTATCCAGCCAAAAACCGCTAATCGTCGAAGATTGGAAAGCCGTAATTACTGAGATTAACAGCGACGCCAGCAAGTTTAAATTTGACGTTGTAGGTTCTCAAACAGGTTACGACGGCAGCGGTACAAACGACGAACTTTTTATCTCAAATTCTGGCCGCGTCGTGATTGAACCGAGAAACTGGTGGCTGAAAAATGCCTATGAATACTCTAAAAAACAGACACCTAAAGGCTTTGAGATTTCCTGGCAGGTGCGGCCGATGTTTGTTGATTCATACGTTGCGCCAAACATTGCAGATTCAAGCCGCGAATACCCTACAACATTGGCTCAGAATTTGAGTAACTCCAAACACATCCTCGAAATAGTCCCCGAAACTGACGGGAAAGTATCAATTAAAGCAATTCGAGTCTATCGCCCTCCTTATATTCCTTCGCCATGAAGAAGGACTAAAGTCCTTACTACGAACTTAATTTATGTAGTTATTTCTTCAACCCGCGTCGGCGGGTTTTGTTTCTATAGTCGCGGTTTTAACCGCCGAGTCTTCTACCAACAATTACCCCCCGCTTCTCGTAATCCCCAACTCGTGAAACATCAACAGCGATAAAAAGAAATCCGCGACAAAAATAAACACCCAAGAAGTCACCACCGCCGCCGTTGCAGCTTGACCTACTCCTTTCCCTCCGCCCACCGTCGTCAAGCCCCAACCGCAACCGACAATGGAAATTATCAACCCAAAAATAAAACTCTTAATCGCCACAGTTACTAAATCCCAAGGTCCCAAAAAAGTCCGCACCGATTCCAAAAATACCGACGGTTCCAAATCATAAAAATTAACCGCCACAAACAGCCCGCCCAAAATCCCCACTGATACCGCAAAAATTGTTAAAATCGGGAGCATGATGCAACAAGCTATCACCCTCGGCACTACTAAATAATCAACCGGATTTGTTCTCAACATATACAGGGCATCTATTTGTTCCGTCACCTGCATTTCTCCTATCTCCGCCGCAAAGGCCGAACCTACTTGTCCCGCCACCACGCCCGCCGTTAAAACTGGTGCTAATTCGCGACAAAATGCCACAGCAAAAGCACCTCCCACTGCCCCAACCGCCCCAAACCGAATCAATTCTCTGGCAGATTGAACGGTAAAAATCATGCCGGCAAAAAAGGCTATTAGCAGCACGGATCGGAAAGAATCCAGCCCTACTGTTACTAAATGTTCCATGATTTTGCGGCGGTCGATTTTGCCTTGGAGTATACGCAGCAGCACTTGACCGCCCAGGAACAGGGTCACTAAAAACCGCTGAAACCACCTGTTCTTGAAGGTTTCGTCTAAATGTCGATCGCGCTTTTCTTGGTATTTTTTAACCAATGACTGATGGCTCGCGATTAATTGCAAACAGAGCGCAGCACTGCCACATAGAGATTTTTGGCAATCCTAAAGTAATTATTGCACGATTTGTCAACATATATTTTCAGTCTGCCTGCCCTGTGCTTGGTGCGCTATACTTTTTTAGATTTTAGATTGGCACTGATTGATTCTGTGGTAATCATCACTCATTTCCCAATCTAAAATCTAAAATCTAAAATCTAAAATCTAAAATATTGTGACTACTCGGCAAGCAACAAGTCGATAAACTTATCCAACTGTTCATCATATTTTTCGGCTTGATCCTTGCCAATTCTCAACAGTTCCGATATCTTTTCTTCCGAGGCATCATCAATCGGCAGCGGTTGTTCGTGGAGCAAATCTGGACTAATCCTCAAATATTGATTCGGTCTTTCAACGGCATCATAAATTTGGATTATTTGATAATTTACAGTTTCAGCAACTCCGGTCATCATGATATTAATCAAAGGCTCAACCCACTCAACTTGACCCCAATTTTTTACATCTTCGTAGGGGAATTTTTTCTGAGCTTCTCCCGTCCCCAAGGATAAAATTACCATATCTTTTGCTGTCGGGCCTTTGTCGGGGCGATCGTCAGGAATTCTGAATTTATTTCTAACTTCCGCATAGGCACAAAGCGCCGGATTATTTGCGAATACTCCCCCGTCAACTAAAGCGTAGCGTTCGTTTGTCAAAGAGTAGATTTTGGTAACTTCAAAGTAAGAGGGAGCTGCCGATGTGGCTCTGGCGATATCTCTGATAAAATAGTCTTCGGCTGGATAATTCTTAGCATCTATTTGATCGAAAAAGTGAGCTTTTCTCCTTTCGATGTCGTAACTGGAAATTAAACAAGGTTTCAGCAGTTCGCTGAGTTTGCAATCTCTAAAATTTTCCAAAAAGAATTTTTCTAAGCGATCGCTCGCATATTTCTCATCTATCAAACCGTCTATAGATTTGAGTTTTTGCCAAAATGAACTCTTAAAAACGTCGCGGCCGCTGTTAATCGAAAAATTAACGGCGTCTTGGGCAGACCACCGAGGTCTGGTGGGATTTTCGGCATCGGGACACAAATAGATACAAGTTAAAATTCCTCCCGCACTCGTGCCCGCAATTAAATCAAAATAGTCAGCTATTCTCGCATCTGGGTTGCCGCTTTTCTGTTGCAGCTTTGACTCAATGCTAACTCCAACTTGCGCGGGAATTATCCCTCTAATTCCGCCTCCATCTATGGATAAAATTCTAGTATATTTAGCCATAATTGTTGCCTCTTCTTGATGTTTGCTCGTTGCCTACAGTCCTGGACGCAAAAAGTGGTTTGACGGGCTACTAATAGCGGTAATGTGCGCGGCCCGGCACACCCTACATACACCAGATTATAGGTTTATGAAGTACACCCCCGCTCGCGAGTACCGTAGGGACAAGGCACTGCCGTGTCCCTACCTCTGCTGTCCTAATCTACCATCTCAAATCTAAATTTAATTGGCGGGCTGCGATCGTATAGCGAAAAATGTATTCTACAATTTCTACGTAATTGTAGGCGGCGGCTGGCGAGTCTCCCCAGACTGTGATGCCGTGATCGCGAATTAACAAAGCAGGTACAGAGGGCGCACAAATGGCAAAGGATTCGCAAATTTCCTTGGCTATTTTAGGGACTTCCAAATAATTTGCAAATAGGGGTATCGCCACCTGCGGGTTTTCCTCCCACACCCCCAAACCTTTCAGCATTTCGATCGCGGGTAAAGGCACTGCATCTCCTGCTGTTAGCCGAGAAACTAAATTTGCCTCGATGGAGTGGACGTGATAGCAAGCTTTAGCGTCTGGAAAACAATTGTAAACGGCTAAATGAATGCTGGTTTCGGCCGAAGGGCGGCTGTCGGGAACAGGTTGCTCGACAATTGCGCCGTCTGAGCTCATTCTGATAAAATCTGCTTCAGTTAACTGCCCTTTCGCGCGGCCGCTAGCAGTAATCCAAAAACTGCCATCTGGTAAGCGGGCTGAAAGATTGCCAGCAGTCCCAACCATCCAACCGCGATCGTAAAAATGTTTGGCTGCTGCAATTAAATCCGATCTCAAATCGCCACTCATTTTTTACAAATCCTCAGCTTTTAATCTACTTTTTACGTTAATAGTGACATTTTGCACCATTCTCAAGAACAGGCAAGATGCCTGTGAAGCGAAGAGTAAATTTTCTTGTGCGGTGGGCATCCTGCCCGCTCGTGAAAGGCTTATTGACAATGGTGCAAGATGTGAGTTAATAGGAATTGCCCTGGCTTATCTAAACGTATGGTGGGCAGTGCGTACTTTACCAATACACACATAGCTTTTCTTGAGAAAGGCGATAGTTTCAATTCCATTTCTGGGACAAACTTTCCAAAATGTCAAAAAAATTATCCCATTTAGTATAAGGCTTTTGCTGTTCGTCTAGATACTCGGCAAGCCGATCGCGCGCAAACACCGACGAAGCCTGCAAAGCCATATTAAAATCCGTCAGCGAATCTCCGATCGCCACCTGTTCCTCGGCCGGGTGCTGGCCCATCACCCGTACCTTAGACACCAATTCCGCATCTCCTTCAAACTCAGAATTAACTTGCAAGCGAGGGCCGCTAGCGTCCACATCCACAGCGTAAATAACGCTCGCCCGGTTTACCAAATCGCCCATTACCGTCTCTACCATGACCCGAAGACCGCCGGAAACGATCGCAAAATCCACCCCTCGCTCGTCCAAAAAATCCAGCAATTCCACCAATCCCGGTCGCATCAGCTTTCCCCTAGAAAATTCCACAATTTCCCCATAACATTCCGAGGGAATAGACTCTAGTAACTGCCGCACTCCCGATCGCAAACTCAGCCTTCTAGCGTATATTTCAGGCATCAGTTGAGACGACAATTCCGGTGCGAAATGCTTGAGCATTGCCACAAAAGTTTCTTCAACGGTTATCGTGCCGTCAAAGTCACAGAATACCACCCGTTGCTGACTGTTCGGGATTGGAGATTTTTGCTTGCGATCGGTCATTCGATTTTAGATTTTAGATTTTGGATTTTGGATTGACTTGCGCGAGATAAATTCGGGGGCTTGAGGATTTTAGATTTGAGATTTTGGATTGATTCCACGGATAAATTACGTGGCGGGTACCATCAAGAAATTTTTGGTCATTGTCAGTCGCACAAGAGAGAGAACCGGAAAAGTTTACACAATTCATCGTACACTGTCGAGCGACAGAGCGCGACGGCGAAAAACTAATAGTGACGCGCTGTTTGTTGGCAATCGTCCGCAGGATTTTATGCAGATTCTTCGAGGGAATCTTCGAGGGAATCTTCGAGGGAATCTTCGAGGGAATCTTCGAGAGAATCTTCGAGGGAATCTTCGAGAGAATCTTCGAGGAATTCTTCTACGTCCTGTTTTTGGTTTTTTGTCTTTTGGGGGTTAGACTTAGCCGGCAAACAGATTAAATTATCATCCTCAGTATTAATCAAACCTTTCGATCGCAACTTACCCATCAGCCGCGTCACCGTCACCCGCGTCGAGCCGATCGCGCTGCCAATTTGAGCGTGAGTCAAGGTCCAAGGCAGCCGGTAGCCCCGAACCACATCCGGTTCAGCCTCACCTACGTAAGGTTCGCCGAACTCTTCGATCAACAAAGTGAGAAATCCCAGCAGTCGGTCGATCGTCCGGCGCTGTCCCAAAGTGCTCAGCCAGAGAAGTTTCCGCTGGTGCTGGTAGCGAAACGCATCCAAAATTTCCCTGCGGAAGTGAGGCCAATTATCCAAGTCGTGCCAGTACATCCACACTACGTGAGTTTGATCTGCGTGGGCGTAAGCTTGGAGAGTAAACGGAGACTGAGCAACCAGTTCAAACGGCTGACCGGCGCCGACGAAGCCCAAAAAAGCTTCTTCTGTAGTTTTGTCAGCGGATTTTGACTTCGTGGCTGCGGCGCTAACTTGAGCGCTGCCTACGAGCCGCACAGCGCCTTTCTGGACTAAATACAGCAGTCCGGGTCTGGCGGGAATCCGCTCGTCTTTGCTAAAAGTCCGGTAGCGGTAGTGTTCCTGGGCCCAGTCGATAATTCGCTGCCAAGTGATAAACGGTCGATCGATAGTCTCTAGATGTGTGGAAGTTGATTGCATAGTTGAGGCTCTGGGATATATTTAATCAGTGAGAAAAACAGCTTCTGCCAGCAGTGCGATACAAAGTGAGACAACCAACCCCCGATCGAGCTTGCACGCTTCATTAACTGTGCTGACTTTTCTTAGTTTTACCTAAATATTCAATGTAGCAAAAAATACATCAAAATGGTATAGTTTAGCAAAAAATTTGTTGTAAATTATTGTACATTTAGCAAAAAAATCGCTAGAAAGCAGATCGATTCGATGTAGCCCCGCCCGGGGGAGCCGATCGACCATCTCTGACTTCAGCGGTTTAACGTACAAGAACAGTCGCCCGTGCGGTAACAGTTGACCGTCGCTGTTACCGCAGGAGGAGCAGATAATGGATACAGCAAATATCTCGCAGTGCTCGGAAGTTACAGTGAAGTGTTTCTTGCTTTCCCGGTTGCAAAGCGCGATCGGCCAGGGGGGGACACTGGCCCAAATTCCGTTAAATCTCATAGGTGGCACCATTCTCAAGAACAGGCAAGATGCCTGTTCCACAAGTGAATTTGATTGTGGGGCGGGCAGGATGCCCGCCCTAGATGCCTGTGAAGCGAAGAGTGAATTTGATTGTGGGGTGGGCATCCTGCCCGCCCATAAAAAGCTTATTGAGAATGGTGCAATATTTCCGTTAAATCGGAGTAAAGATCGCGCGCGGGTGCTGTACGTGTCTGCGATCGCCCTCAAATTAGCTAAAACTTGGCAGCAGACACCGCAGGCAATTGCAGCACAGTTGGCCGAAACACTCGAACCGCTGTGCTGCCCAGATTTCGCCGTTAAAGTCGCGCCGGCGGGAATTATTGAGCTGGAGTTGACTGATGCAGGTTTAGCCGTCTGGTTGCAGCGTTTAGCTCAAACGAACCTCCCAGTTCCAGAATCTAGAATATTATCTCCTGCTGTGTGTGCCGATCGGCTGTTTCCCATTCAGTACACCCACGCACGCTGCTGTTCCCTGCTGCGAATGGCCCACCGCGATCGCATAATTTCGATCGCCCAGCCGGATGTCGCTACAGCGCCGCCAATTTGGTCGCTGGCGAGTCCAAATCCTATCCCTTGGATTGACGAGGGCGATCGACTGCGGTTAGTACATCCAGCCGAACGCAGTTTAATATCGCAACTGTTAACAGTGTTAGATAATTTATATCCTAATTTTGAGGTAAAAAACCTCGAAAAACCTGTCAATTATTTCAAATTAGCCAATAGTTTGAGCGAAGCATTTCAAATTTTTTACAGTCAGTGCCGAATTTGGGGAGAAGTTAAAATAGAACAGCCAAAACTCGCCCAAGCCCGATTGGGTTTAATATTAGCAACTCAATCTTTGCTGCGATTTATCCTAGAAAATTTCTTAAATGCTATTGCTCCTTTAGAACTTTGAATTAGTCATAATCAAAAAATAATAATCAACAGGTAAGAGAGTAGTTTACTGTATTTTTGGCGCTGGTTTCGGACAATTTTTATTTTGATAATCGCACTGATAGACCAGTGCTTTTTGCCACCTCAAAGTAATACCTATTCTCTAAAGTCTTGCAACAATGATGAGTGTGGGTTTGTTTGCGCGGGAGCATCTCAGTTTTGCAAAAAGCATTTTTTTTATTATAGTGCGAGCTTAAGAGCTCGCGTATTCTACTCGCGAGCTCTTAAGCTCGCACTATAAATGCAAAACTGAGATGCTCCCGTTTGCGCTCACCTGAGCTCCGGGTGCGTCGCTCAAAGATTGTGGATATTCTTTAAGATTTAAGGGTGGCGACGCACCCGGAGGATGCTGTTGCATGAGTTTTGAGAATTAGTATAATTTCCAACAAATCGCGAGAACCCGTAACTCTTTGACCGAGAAATAGCAGCAGGGCGAGGCAGTTTAAAACAGTGTGAATTTTCCGCCAGCGGTGCGATCGATCCCGATCAATTTCCGGCGTAATTGCCAGCGAAAAAACCATCAACAGCAGCAGCGATGCCATAAAAATGAAAAACCCCGTCCCTGCGAAAAATTCCGTCTTGAAATCCCAAGATAGTGCCTGCATCTAGTTTAAGGCGTTGCAGGCGAGAGTTGCTCTTCTGCAATTTTTGCGATCGGCAGCGTTACTGTAAATGTACTGCCGACGCCTTCTTCACTGATCAAAGTAATTGCGCCGCCGTGCAAGTCAACGCATTTTTTAACAATGCTCAGCCCCAGTCCAGTACCGGGAATGCGACCGACATTTTTACCCCGGTAAAATGAATCAAACAGCCGTCCTTGGTCTGCTACAGGTATGCCAATTCCTGCATCCTGTACCGAAAAAACAGCCTCGGTTTCAGTAACTTTTAATTCAAAAATTACTTCGGTATTTGGGGGAGAATACTTAATAGCATTAGACAGCAAATTGCCCAGAATGCGCCGGAGCAAGCTTACCTCCAAACACGCGATCGCCGATTGACTGTGATTCACAAAAATCAGCGTCACCGGATCGGTTTGAGGTTTCAACTTCAGGCTGCTCTGAAATTCCCCTACCAACTCATTACAAAACTTTGCTAAGTCTAGCGGTACCAAGCAAAACCCGGCTTTGCCTGACTCAACACGGCCCAGCAGCAGAACATCGTCTAATAACTGATCGATGCCTTTTGCGGCTGCTTGGGTTTTGTCTAGAAGTTCTTGTGTTTTCTCATCTGTTAATGTCAACTTGTACTTGGTAAGAAGTTGTGTAGTGCCGATGATGAAATTCAAAGGATTGCGAACGTCATGGGCAATCATGTACAGCAAAGATGTTTTCATCTCGTTGAGTTCTTGGGCTGTTTGCAGAGTGCGATCGAGTTGGTCGTGAGACAATTTGAGAGTTAAAGACAACTGGCGCGATCGCAGCAAAATCTCCACCCGCGCTTGCAATTCAATCTTCTCGATCGGAGCGATAATCAAATCGTCAATACTTTGCCAAATAAATTGCGTTGCCATCCCTACATCCGAGCGGGATGTAATCAAAAGAAAAGGCAAGCATACCGGGTGTTCTGCCTGTTTTTGGGCGGCCACCCATTGCCAGTGGTGTTTCAGGGCAAGACCGTCAATTATCCCCAGGTCAAAAGATTGATTAAAGGGTAAAAAATCCTCACTATTTTCGGTTGAGTTTGGCAGCAATACCTCATAGTAAACTGCTAGCCATTCTAATAACAGGCGGCGATTTTCTTTCTGTTCGACAAGCAATAAAATTTGACTCACGCAGGTTCTCCTAGCAAGCTGTGAACAATTCCCAGCAAATCTCTAACGATCAAAGGTTTTACCAACATATTCCGAGCACCGTGGCAGAGGCTTTCGTGCTGAATGGCAGCGCTTTGTTTGGGCGAGAGGATCAGAAAAGGGATTTGGTGATTTCGCAATTTTTCGCAGCAGTCCCAAATCCGGCGGTCGAAACCAGAAATATCTACTAAAGCCATATCGATCTTAGCAGGCTGACTGATAGCTCGTGCAACATCTTCAAAGCTATAAGCCGCGACGATCTGGTATCCTTCTTTGTTGAGAAATTGTGCTAATAGTTCCAAGTTTCGATGATTGCGGTCAACCGCTAAAATTATTGAGTTTTCAGTCATTTATCAGCTTCCTCTGAATACGGGTTATACCATTTTAGATTTTAGATTTTAGATTTTATAATGGGGAGTGATTGATTGTATATGATGGGTTGGGAAGTGGCCTAAAGTTGGATGCTTTTTTTATTTGGTATTAGCTGACTTTTCGGCGATGGATTACATTGGTTTTCAGTAGCTGTAGGGTGCGTCGCCATCAAAAATCCTAAAAAAGAGCGACAATCTCACAGCGACGCACCGGTGCATACAGTCTTTCAGGAAACAAACTTAACACTCATGATTGTTGCAAGACGACGAGGCGAGAATTGGTATTACATTGGTTTTCAGTTGAGTGAAGTACAGATGCTGGGGTACAGGACACGACCGGGGAGCATCTCAGTTTTGCATTTATAGTGCGAGCTTAATATCTCGCGATTTGTAGAATACGCGAGCTCTTAAGCTCGCACTATAATAAAAAAAATGCTTTTTGCAAAACAGAGATGCTCCCACACGACCGCGTGCCCTTTGCCCTTACTGTATTTCATAGAATTGAAAACTACACTACGATAAAAGTCGAAAAATACACAAATTTACCAATATATTTAAGTTTTTCAGGACTTAGGCTAGTGGTGAGGTGCGCGGCGCGCACCCTACTAATTTGATTCGCGACTGCAAAATTAGCTGCAATTACCCAAAAACAGGACGATAAACCCCGATTCAATCTTCATCCGCTGCCTCCTCAATCCACACCGGTGCCGAACTCAAAATGCCGCGCAGCCCCCGTATCGGTTTGCTGACTTTGATGCCGTAGCGAGTAATCTCGAGTTCTCGCAAAGTTCTCTCGAAATTGCTGACTCGTTTTTTCATTACTCCGATCGCCTTGCGGATTTCTGTCCTATTATCCAGTTGGCGTTCCAGATAACGTATAAACAGAAGATTATCCGCCAAATAGCTAATCCCGATCTCGGTCAGCCGAAAATCTCCGCTAATGGCTTCTACCTCATTAATCAAGATAACGGTGACTCCCATATTCTTCAGATACTTGCACAAAGCGTGCAAATTGTTCACCAAATCTTGCCCCTGCATCGAAAGCTGATAGCCAGAAATACTGTCAATCATCACAATCCGCGTCTTTTCCTGCTCCACCTCCTGCCGTACCATACAGGCAAACTGATCCGGCGAGTACAGCAAAGGTTCCACAGGTATCACCGAAAGACTTCCTTGCCCAATCATCGCCCCAACCGGGATGTTAACTGATTCGCAGCGGCGCAGCAGAGTAGAACTTGACTCCTCAAAAATGTAAACTACCGATCGCTCCCCCCTTCCCGCCGCTTCCTTCATAAACTGAATCCCCACCGTCGTTTTACCAACGCCGCTAGGCCCGCTAATCACCGTCACCGTCCCCCGTTCCAGTCCCCCGTGCAGCAGTTCGTCAATTTCTGGAACCCCAGCAGAAATCGCTTCAGCAACAAAATCCTGTTGAAAGTTGTCCGGAAGCAGTCGCGGAAATACCTCCATACCAGTCTGAGTCAGGCGGAGCGAATGGTGGCCGCTGCGGAAGTTGGAGCCTCGCAGCTTGGTGACAGACACAGCGCGTCCTTCAGGGCGCAGTTCTAAATAAATTACTCCGTCGCTGATGAATTGCAAATCGTCGTCGGGAGCAGTTGATGTGCCTTCGGAGGTGAACACCACCGTCGCCCCCCCTTCCACCAAAAACCGCAGAAAAGACAGAACTTGCTTGCGAAACTGAAACTCATCCGCAGCTAAGTAGCGAAATTGAGTGATCGCATCCAAAAACACCCGTTGCGGCTTGACAGCTTGGACTCGCTCGATAATCTTTTGTGTAGTCGGTTCTCGCTCAACCTCGGAGGGCGAGAAAATGTCATAAGTCTGAACTTCTGTAAAAAATTCTGAAGATGGGCTCAAATCGAGGAACGCCATCGCTTCAATATCAAAACCGAGAGTTGCGGCATTGGCGCGCAATTGCGCTTCCGGTTCTCCTAAAGTAATAAACAGGGGCGTTTCTCCCAGAGCCACACCTGCAGCCAAAAAGTGAAAGCCCAGTGTAGTCTTGCCAGTACCCGGGCCGCCGCGAACCAGATAAGAGCGTTGAGGAATTAGGCCGCCGCCAATCACTTCGTTGAGACCGGTAATTCCCAGAGAAAGTCGGTTTTGAGACATTTGTTTTTTCATCTTTTGAATATCGGGCCCGTATTAATATTTAATGGTTTTAGGCAGTGTTTTGATAATTTTTTTTACCGGGCGTCTGATAACCTTGATGAAATCTTTTTCTACCGAAAATTACGTTAGCACACAAGAATTAGAAAGTATTGTCGGGACTGCTGGGATCATTCAGCAGCAGTACACAGAGGTATTTTGGCAAGAACGGGTAGAAAAAGCAGTTGCCCCGGGCACGAAAATAGATTGTACCGTTTACCCGAATACTCAGGAAGAATTGGCGGCTGTAATTGCTTGTGCTCGGCAAAATCGCTGTGCAGTCTTGCCTTGTGGCAGTGGCAGTAAAGTTGATTGGGGCGGTTTAGTAAAATTAGACTCCGATCCCCCCCAGCCCCCCTTAACAAGGGGGGAGCAAGATGTTGTCAAAGTGGGTCTTTTTAAGGGGGATTTAGGGGGAACTCCTGATGCAGGGGGGATTGTGGCCGTCAGTACCGCGCGTCTGAACCGGCTTGTAGAACACGCTGTGGGCGATTTAACCGTGACTGCGGAAGCGGGAATGAAGTTTGCCGATTTGCAGCAAATTTTAGCCGCAGCAGGTCAATTTTTGCCGATCGATCCGGCGTATCCGCAACAGGCAACTTTGGGCGGAATTATCGCTACTGCTGATGCGGGTTCTTTGCGGCATCGCTATCGGGGGGTTCGCGATTTGTTGTTGGGAATAACCTTTGTGCGATCGGACGGTAAAATTGCCGTAGCCGGAGGTCGAGTTGTTAAAAATGTCGCCGGTTACGACTTGATGAAACTGTTTACTGGTTCCTACGGCACATTGGGCATCATCACTCAAGTAACTTTCCGAGTTTATCCGCTGCCTGAATCATCGGGAACTGTAGTGCTGACAGGGGAAACTAATGCTTTGTCCCAAACGGCTCAAATCTTATTATCCTCTGCTTTGACACCAAGTGCGATCGATTTGCTGTCACCTGAATTAGTCGCAAAATTAGGTTTAGGAAAGGGCACGGGATTAATCGTCAGATTTCAAAGTATCGCAGAAAGTGTTAAACAACAATCAGCCCGCTTGCTGGAAGTTGGCGAAAAGTTGGGTTTGCAAGGCAGTAGCTGCTGCGAAAATGATGAGCATCAGTTATGGCAAAGATTGCCAGAAACAATGTGGAATTCTGGCACAAAATCGGCAATTATTTGCAAAATAGGAATCAGACCGTCGGAAGCTGTAACGGCCATTAACGAATTGCCGGTACAGGACGCTTTGATTCATGCAGGCAGCGGTTTGGGGGTTTTGCGGTTTGAGAATGCGACTGCGGAAACGCTGTTGCAGGTACGCAGAGGGTGCGAAGCCAAAGGCGGTTTTCTGACTGTTTTAGCAGCGCCGGCCGACATCAAGCAACAGTTAGATGTTTGGGGCTATACTGGAAGTGCGATCGATTTAATGCGACGGATCAAGCAGCAGTTTGACCCGGAAAATATTTTGAGTCCCCATCGTTTTATCAGCGGTATTTAGTTTAAAGTTTGTAGTCAGGACTTCAGTTTCATTGGTGTCAACTTAACGTCTTATGTAGTACCGATATAGTGTTATGACGATTAGGCCATCGATCCCCCCTAGCCCCCCTTAAGAAGCAGGGTAGTTTTATTGTGAGGAGAAGAAAACTGAAACGACAGAAAGCACCGCTCAAAGCTCGCGTCTGGGACGCAACTGTTATATTAATTAATAAAGGTACGTAGTTGGGCTAAAGCCCTCTTTAGACGTATATATAAAGAGGGCTAAAGCCCAACTACGTACCTATTTCTAGGATGACAATTAATCCACCCTGCCTAGCCCCCCTTCTTAAGGGGGGAACAGGAAATGCTCAAAGTCAACCCCTACTCCCCTTAAGAAGGGGGATTTAGGGGGATCTAGACTCAGCTAAAAGCAAGAATTATCAAGGGTTTTAGGCGATAGTCACTAGGAACCAAAACAATTAGGTAATATATATATGCAAATTTCAGAAAAATCTCAAGTTCCCAGCGACGATTTAAGACCAGCCAAAGAAAGCAATTTTTTAGCACAAAATCCCCACTTAGAAACCATTGAAATCCCGGGTTTCGACGCTAACAATCCGCCCGATCCGAAATTAATCGATACTTGCGTGCACTGCGGATTTTGCTTATCAACTTGTCCGAGTTATCGCGTACTCGGCAAAGAAATGGATTCCCCCAGAGGCCGCATTTATTTAATGGATGCAATCAACGAAGGCGACGCACCTTTAAATGAAGCAACCTCGCAGCATTTCGATACTTGTTTGGGCTGTTTAGCCTGCGTAACAGCTTGTCCGTCTGGAGTTCAATACGACAAATTAATTTCCGCAACTCGCCACCAAGTTACTAGAAATCAGGAACGCACTTTTTCCGATAATGTAATTCGCACTCTGATTTTTAATCTCTTCCCTTATCCTCACAGATTGCGACCTTTGCTTGTACCGCTGTTTATTTATCAAAAATTAGGACTGCCAAAACTTGTCCGCAAAACAGGTTTGCTGAAAAAAGTATTTCCCCGCTTGGCCGCGATGGAATCAATTTTGCCGAAAGTTACTGTCGATTCTTTCCGGGATAATTTGCCCGAGGTAATTCCGGCACAAGGGGAGAAACGCTATCGAGTCGGCGTGATTTTAGGCTGCGTGCAGCGGCTGTTATTTTCGCCCGTTAATGAAGCTACGGTGCGAGTTTTGACGGCTAACGGTTGCGAGGTTGTGATTCCGAAAAGTCAGGGATGCTGTGCTGCTTTGCCGGAACACCAAGGGCAAGCGGAACAGGCGAAATCTTTGGCGAGACAAATGATTGATAGCTTTGAAAATACTGGCGTTGATGTGGTGATTATCAACGCTGCTGGGTGCGGCCACACTTTGAAAGAATACGGTCATATTTTAGCAGATGACCCGGATTATCGGGAGAAAGCTGAGAAATTTACTGCTAATGTGAAGGACGTGCAAGAGTTTTTGGTAAGTGCGGGAATTACGGCGAAACTCAATCCTTTGATTGAGGGAGATTTGACAATTGTTTATCAGGATGCTTGTCATTTGTTGCACGGGCAAAAGATTAGTTTGCAGCCGCGTCAGTTGCTGCAACAAATTCCTGGTGTGAAGTTAAAAGAACCTGTGGATGCGGCTTTGTGCTGCGGGAGTGCGGGGGTTTACAATATGCTTCAGCCGGAAATTGCTGATGAATTGGGAGTGCAAAAGGTGGAGAATTTGCTGAATACTGGGGCGGAGTTGATTGCTTCTTCTAATCCGGGTTGTTCTTTGCAAATTAAGAAGCATTTGGAGTTGCAGGGAAAGGCAGTTACTTTGATGCACCCGATCGAGCTTTTGGATTATTCGATTCGCGGGGTGAAGTTGCTGAGGAAGTAGTGTGGTAGGGCGGGCGGTGTCTGCCCTATTTTCGCTGCTGAGTGAGATGTTTTTTAATGAACCGCAGAAATTCACAGGCGGGACGCCTGTTCCACAGAGGGGCCAGAAGAATGAGAAAGAGGAAGAGGCTATTGTATTGAGAAAGTACGCGCGGCGTAGCTATCCCGCAGGGAATCGCACTTCTGACTCTTCCCACAAGCTAAAATTAAATTCAACAGTCTTTCACCCCGGACAACTGTTATGGTAACTCAAATCCCATCCCCTACTCAGCAAGAAGTTATTTACCCCGACAGCGACGGCTTACCAATGGCAAATAATACCGATCAATTTCGATGGATTCTCGTCATCGAACAAAATTTAGAATGGATGTATGCTAATGACGAGAATGTTTTCGTAGCTGGTGATTTGTTTTGGTATCCAATCGAGGGAAGATCGAATATTGTTAACGCCCCCGACGTGATGGTTGCGTTCGGCACACCGAAAGGGAGACGCGGTTCTTACCAGCAGTGGAATGAGTCAGGAATTGCACCGCAAGTTGTGTTTGAAATTCTCTCTCCTAGTAACACGCAGGATGAAATGGAGAAGAAGTTGCTATTTTACGATCGCCACGGCGTTGAAGAATATTACATTTACAATCCTAGCAACAACCAACTGCGAGGCTGGCTGCGGGCAGAAGACGGGTTAGATGCGATCGCCTTAATGGAAAATTGGGCGAGTCCTCGATTGGGAATTCGCTTCGATTTATCGGGTTCTCAATTGCAAATTGATCGACCGGATGGAACGAGGTTTTTCTCCTACGTTGAGATTTGTCAACTGTTAGAGGAAGAACGCCAGCGGGCAGAACTTGCAGAAACCGCTTTAGCAGAAGAACGCCAGCGGGCAGAACTTGCAGAAACCACTTTAGCAGAAGAACGCCAGCGGGCAGAACTTGCAGAAACCACTTTAGCAGAAGAACGTCAGCGTTCGCAGATTTTGGTGGAACGGTTGCGAGAAATGGGAATTAACCCAGATGAATTAAGTTAGAAATTTGGCTGTTTTGGATTGGATCAAAAAGCTCGATCGCACTTCTCACCTTTCCCACAAGCTAAAATTAAATTCAACAGTCCCTAACCCCGGACAACAGTTATGGTAACTCAACTCAAGTCTCCTCAAAAACCTGATGTAATTTACCCCGACAGCGACGGCGAACCAATGTCAGACAATACCAAACAATTTCGCTGGATACTCATCATTCAACAAAATTTAGCGTGGCTATTTGCGGACGACCCGAATGTATTTGTCGCCGGAAATTTGCTGTGGTATCCTGTTGAAGGAGATAACAAAACTTCTATCGGCCCGGATGTGATGGTAGTCTTCGGTAGACCGAAAGGAGATAGAGGTTCTTACAAACAGTGGGAAGAAGAAAATATCGCGCCGCAAGTAGTGTTTGAAATTCTTTCTCCCGGTAACAGGCTAACAGAAATGAATAAAAAACAGGTATTTTTCGATCGCCACGGTGTTGAGGAATATTACCTGTACGACCCGGAACGCAACGATTTTAGCGGTTGGATGCGTTCGCAGGGGCGTTTGGACGTAATTGATGCGATCGAAAATTGGGTCAGCCCCCGACTCGGAATTCGCTTTGATTTGTCGGGTGAAGAGTTGCAAATTTATCGCCCTGACGGCGAACCGTTTGCAAGTTATGAGGAGGTTTCTCGCAGCTTGGAACAAGCCGAACAGCGGGCAGAACAAGCCGAACAGCGTGCAGAACAAGAACGGCTGCGGGCAGAACAAGCCGAACAGCGGGCTGCTGTGCTAGCAGAAAGACTGCGATCGATGGGAATTGACCCGGAACAATTGTAAACTAGACTGGGGAAAAGGGCGATCGCACTTTTAAATTTTAGCAAAAGTGCGATCGGCATAATAACTAATGACTAATAACTAATGACTAATGACTAATGACTAATGACTAATGACTAATGACTATTCCCCCTCTTCCAACCTCAAAAAATGCACCTGTCCCGAAGCTTCCGCCGCCACAATTGTTACCCCATCCGGTGCAATAGCACAAGCTTTCAAAGCACTATCTCCCCTGAAACTAGCAATTACTTCTCGACTTAACAAATCCCAAACTTTCAGAGTATTGTCATCCGAAACAGAAATCGCCCTATTTCCCACAGTCGCCACAGATGTTACGGCATCGTCATGACCTGCCAAAGTAAAAACTTCTTTTCTACTTGACAAATCCCAAACTTTCAGATTGTGTTCCCGCCCGCCAGAAATCGCCCATTTGCCATCCGCCGTAACTGCCACAGCATTCACAAAACTCTCGTGACCTTTGAGAGTGAAAAGTAGATTTTTGACGGCTAAATTCCAGAAATGTGCCAAAATATTCTTTTCTTTGCCCAAACTCCAAACTTTCAGAGTTTTGTCGCCGGAAGCCGAAATAATCCGCTTGCTGTCGGGAGTGGCTGTCACAGCTTTTATCCCGTCCTCGTGACCTAAAAAAGTAAAAAGTTCCTCTCCTGTTTCTAAACTCCAAACTTTAATAGTTTTGTCTCCCGAACCGGAAATCACCATCGTTCCGTCTGCAGTCACTGCCACAGAATTTACCCAGTCTGTATGACCCCTGAAAGTAAAGATTTCGTGTCCGGTTTCTAGATTCCAAACTTTCACAGTTTTGTCGCCGGAACCCGAAACTACTCGCTGGCTATCCGCTGTTATGGCGATCGCTTTTACCCAATCTTTATGACCGGGAATCGTAAAAATTTCCTGTCCGTTTTCAAGATTCCAGACTTTAATGCTGTTGTCTCCAGAACCGGAAATCGCTTTAGTACCGTCCGCCGTCACTGCTACAGCATTTACCCAGTCATCGTGACCTGCAAATGATAAATTTTCTTTTCCTATTTCTAAGTGCCAAACTTTGAGAGTTTTGTCAGAGGAACCAGAAACTATCCGCTGGCCGTCGGGGGTAACAGCCACAGCATTCACTGGGGCGATGTGATTGGTAAAAGTAAAAAGTTCTTCTTTTGTTTCCAGATTCCAAACTTTCAGCGTTTTGTCGCCGGAAGCCGAAATTACTCGTTTGCCGTCGGGACTGACTGCCACAGCTTGAACGAAACTGCCGTGTTTTCCTAAAGTGAAAAGTTGCTTTCTTTCTGACAAACTCCAGACTTGAACAGTTCCGTCGTAACTGCCGGAAATTATTTGTTCGCCGTCGGGAGTAACTGCTACTGCTTTTACCCAGTCTGCATGACCGGTGAGAGTAAAAAGTTCTTTTCCCGTTTCTAGGTTCCAGACTTTAATGCTATTGTCGCCTGACCCTGAAATCAACCGTTTGCTATCAGGAGTTACTGTTACCGACTGCACAAAACTGCTGTGACCTTTGAGGTTTAAAATTACTGCCCCTGTTGTCAAATCCCAAACTTTAATACTGCCGTCCCAAGAACCAGAAATTACTCGCTTGCCGTCGGGAGTAACCGCCACAGCTTCTACGGCAAAAGTATCGCCTGCAAATGTCAATATTTCTGTTCCCGTTTCTAAATTCCAAATTTTAATAGTATTGTCCCAAGAACCGGAAATTACTTTAGTGCCGTCTGGGGTGACAGCTACAGCATTGACGTAGGTAAGATGACCTTTGAGGGTGGAAAGTTCTTCTCCTGTTTCTAAGTGCCAAATTTTCAGAGTGTGGTCGGAGGAGGCAGAAATTGCCCGCTTGCCGTCAGGGGTGATTGCTACAGCTTGTACCCAATCTGTATGTCCGGTGAGGGTGCGTAGCAATCTCCCGCCGGGAGGAGTAAAGCTGGGGGTTAGCGGCTGCAGCCAGGGTTTTTTTTGGTGTTTTGCTTGTGCTAGCAGTGCTTGAATTTCTGGACTTTCAAAGCGCATCAAACGGGCAATTAGTTGGGCTGCTAGTTGGGTTTGGTCTTTGGCTAGAATGTGGGCCGAAAGCCGAATTGCTTCTTGGATTAATTTGAGTTGGTCGGCTTTTTGGTCTGAGGTTATAATATCGGGACTTGTTGCTAAATCGTAATCTTCTATTAGCGCCTGCACTCCCGATGCTGACAGCTTGGCTTCAATAAAATTGTAATCTGTTAGTAGGCTGTATAATTTCTCTGAGTCTGAAGTCGCTGCTAGCTGATTTGGCAGGATTTCCAGGCAGTGCGTCTGTTCGGCGGGCTGCATTTTATCCAGCCCTTCTGTAAACTCGCTCATAAATTTACGGATGTCTTTTTTAAAGGTATACGATCGCTAGCTGCACCCTGCCGAAAACCCGATCGAGAATCTTTTCTCTTGACTTAGCATGACATATTTGAATGCTATTTGCTACGGGCTGCTGCCCTCGGTTTGGTGATGGTTCGATGAATTGCTCGTTTTTTAGTCTGAGTCTGCTTTTTGAATTTTCAAGGAGTGCGATTACCATCAACCGCAGCCAATAGAATTCAACTCAACAGCGCCAAATTTACCGATCGATCTACAAAAGCTGACACATACAGCATATTCGGTGGTTCGTGAAGTACACTATAAAGCTATATTGTGCGGTACGTGTTATGTAGGGTGCGGATCTGCGGAGCAGGTTCAATGGAATTTGCAGATTGATGCGTGGCGACGCACCTTACTTACGACTCTTATTGTGTGTACCGCATATATAGCCTTTCTCAAAAAGATGAGGTATGACTGACAGCTTACATAACCAGCCAGACTAAGAGGGCTGAAGCCCAACTACGTACCTCATCTTTCTGAGAACCGCATATACATGGAATATGCTGTATCGTTGTTTTTCTTAACATAGCCGGTCTTTGGGCGATGATTGTCGATCGATAAACACACTCAAGCAAAAAATTTTGATGTGTGCAATCCTATTTGATGTCGGAACAAGGCTTTTTTTAACGAAACACGAGGCCGGATGCTCTAATTTTTGGTCAATTGCGTCGCATCAGCGAGGCAGATGTCCCCCTGGTTGGGCTTCGTACCTCAACCGCACCTGCAATCTGCGATCGTTCAAAGCTCTCGGAAAGTTTTGCAGGCGCTCCCCATTCCTTTAAAATATAGAATAGGACTTGCACTCTTAAACCGGGTTTCTAGCCAAAATCATTGGTTTGGCCGCTAGTACGCAGGAAGAAACCGGGTTTCTGACTCCATAGCGCGCAAGTGGCGATCGAAAATAGAGCAGTATTTGAGTTTAGAGACAAATTTCATGGATGTTATCGAGTTTTTCGAGTTAAGTGCAGGCAAATGGTTTTCCCAGCGCACCGTACACAATCTCAATTCTGGGGAATTGCAGGCTGGTAAATCCGACCTCAAAATAGAAATACTGACGGCTAGCGATGCAGCAGTCGTCAAACTTTGCCAAGAGCACTCGATTAACCCCGCTTCAACTGGGCTAACCAGCGTTCGGATTACTTGGGACGGTATTCCCGATCGCAACCAAGCTAAACAAATCGGTTCTACAATACTAGCGATCGTACCCAATCCCGACAATCCCAACGAAGGCAAAGTGTTGCAAGACAAGGGTAACAGCCGCTACGTGATGGGCGGCGACGTGCTGACATTGATTACAGAATCAGACACCCTCCACGCGGAAGAAAGGCTGTGGTATCTCATGCCCAACCTGCGGCTGCGGACTAGCGTTGTCAAGCAAGTTAACGGTACGGAACAAGCGTCTTTTTGTTCGGAAATTCGGATGGGAGTAAGCCCGAAAACTTAACTTTCACCAATAACTATGTAATTCCCAAAGTTCACATCTTATATCGTTTCCGGTTGCATCCGTATTGTTCAAATTTCTAAACAGTCAACAGTCAACAGTCAACAGTCAACAGTCAACAGTCATGTATGAGTTCAACCGGAATTGATCTTATTTCTGTTTTCTGCTTTCTCCTTTCTTTCTGCGGCCTTCTCGGGCAATGGCTTTTAACTTGGTGTGAAAGTCTGTGTGTTTGACAACTGGGAATGATTTTGCCACAGGTTTGTCGGCTAATTTGCGATCGGCTTCGGCTCGATCTGCCAGGGCGGTAACAGCCACATCTTCATATACTACAAATTCTGTATTTTCTTTTGTGCGATCGGCTGCGGGTAATTTTCCTGTTTCCTGGGCCTCTGTGTTCGGGACTTCTGCATGAAGCGCCACATCAAGTTGCGCCTCTGACGGCCCGCGAAAGTCTAACTCTGCGACACCGACTTCCGATTCCTGGTTCGATACAAGTATATCTTCCTGTGGCAGTCGATCGTCATTTTCAAGGGTTAAATTTTGAGGAAAATTGTTGCATACCAAGCGTTCAAACTCGCGATTGAAATGATAGAGAGGTTGGCCGATCCGGTGCCACATACTTAATAGCTGTCCGACAGAAACAGCCTTGTAGCGCCCTTGATAAAGCGCTTCAACCACTGCTAAACGCAGCCAATAGCCGGGATACTTAGTCAGCCATTCACCCGCCAATTTCTCTGCTTTTTTGCCACCTAGGTCAAAACCGTAGTGAACCAGCAGAGCCGCTGCTTGTGCAGAAATTGCTGTCACTTCTGTCATTTGTTATTGGTTCGCTGTTATTGGTTCGCTGTTATTGGTTCGTTGTTATTGGTTCGCTGTTATTGGTTCGTTGTTATTGGTTCGCTGTTATTGGTTCGTTGCAATAACCAATAACCAATAACCAATAACCAATAACTAATAATCAATAACTAATAACCAAATTGAATTAATCGGATAAACGCACGCCTCCTTCTACAGTTCGCGCGTCCCCGGAAAAAGGTTGGGGAGTCCCATTCCAGTTAAAGTCGCTAATTCTAAAAGTCAGGCTGCCGACTTGACGCTCAGGATTAAAACGCAAAATAATTGCGTAGCTCCGGCGGCTATATTCTAAACTGTAATTCGTACTGATTGCTTCCCCGCTTTCTAAATTAACAGCGGTCTGAAACCCGAGTCGAAACCCTCCGTAAACTTGCTGGACAAGTCCAAAAGACAGGACTCTCAAATCTACTAAGCGATCGAATAAAAACGGCGATATACCGTCACGTCCCACCTGGGTATAAGTCACGTTAAACCCAGTGTAATCGAGGAAAGGGCGGGAGAAATGACCGAACTGCCCTTGAATGCCGACGCTGGGGGCGATCGAATTTTGTCGATCGCCGCTGCTGTAATAAGTGCCAACTCCCCGGACTCCCAAGGCCAGTTGCAAGAAAGGAACCACCGGCGTCCGCGTGTACTTCAAACCCTGGGTGGGAGTGCGGGGCAGCGGTTCGCCCTCCCACAGGTTGAAGCCGCGGCTCAAGGCGAAGCTGACTTGGGAACGGCCCAGATCGGTTCGGTTGTTTTCCCGCACTGGTTCGAGCAAGTCTGCTCGATCGGTGTCAGCATTGATCAATTGATACCCGGCTTGGTAGCTGAGATTGATACCAGTGCTTCCGAGTTGGATGACTGGAGAAGTGAGGACTGCCCCGAGGCTGCTCTGCACGGTTTGATAGCCCAGAGAACCGTTAAACAGCCGATCGCGATAACTGTATTCTGCTGCCAGAGAGTGAGTGCCGATCGACTGCCGCAGGCGCAAATTGCCCCGAAAGCTGTCTTCCGGCAAATTCGGGAAATCCTCAAAACTCAGAAATATTGCCTCGCCGTCGAGCCTGGTGCGCGGCCCCAGACTAGCGCCCAACTTGGCTTTCAGCCCGTAGCTGTCGGGAGAAAACGGATTGCCGCCGTGCTCTGCCACGACCCGCTGCAGGTAAATTTGGGGCGTCAGGGTCAGCCGCACCGGCCCGTTTTGCAACACCTCAAAACCGCACTCGGCATACAAACCGCCGCGGTCGCCTCCGTCGTAGCCAAAGGTCAAACACGGGCCGTTTTGCTGCCGGCTGTCAAACACTTGCCTGCGGGGATACACGGGTATTTTCACCCGGTTGTCGAACACCAAGCGGGGCGAATTTGTGACCAATTCCTCAGCCGTGGGCGAAATCCTTCTAATCGTCGCCCTCCGGGCCCTGTATTCAAATTCCGGCGGTGAAAACGGGTCGTTAGTAATCCGAATGTTGGTTGCTACCCTCGCGCCGTCTGGCAGGAGTTCGATGCGTTCTGCTTCAAAGCGGATGCGGTTGACGGCGCCGACCACTTGGGGGGCTGCTAGCTGTCCGCCGCCGCCGATAGTGACTGTAGCGGCGCCGGGGGATTTGACTCCGCGCAGGGGCTGCTGGCTGGTAATTCGATCGCTCAGCGGCTGTTCGAGAATCGTCCCGGCACTAATATCTGTAGGCAGTGTGGGCGTCAATTCGCTACCTGCTGCGGGCAGGAATATTTCACCGCTGGCTTGTTCGACTGCGCCGCTGTTGAGGCCGAGATTGAACTCCATCTGCTGGCCGCGCACTACTTGTTGGCCGCGGGTATAGGCGACATTGCCGGATGCTACCACTTGGCGGGTGACTAAGTTGACGATCGCCCGATCGGCATCAATCACAGTTTGCCGGAACCGCACGACGACATTACCAACCGCCGTGACAATTTGCTGCTTGTCGTCGAATTCTTGGCGGTCGGCCTTAATTTCAATAGTATCGGCCGGAGTCACCGGAAAAGGCACCGTCCGCCCAGAAGGCGCAGTGCGGACTCCCGGCGCCGCTGGTTTAGGTTTCGGTGTCGGCGCAGGGGGCGTTCTGGGTGCGGGGGCGGTGCCTGGTGTGGGAATGTCGAACTGCTGTTGCCCGCTGGGTGCTGGTTCTGGCGCGGGTTCGGGAACGGGAATTTCAGCAGGTACGGGAGAGTTATCTTCTAACTGCCGGCCTTGGGCCTGATACCAACTTTCCTGCTGTCGGACAAGATTCCTGTCCTGTTTTTTCTCCTCTGTTCTCTGCGCCTCTGCGGTTCGTTTCCGATTGCGAATGGCAATGGCATTTTCTACCGAACCCAATTGGTAAGCAGTAAACGAGGAATCTTTCTGAGTTTCCGCAGTTTCGGGTTCTACCGCAGGAACCCGACGCTGAAATCCTACCACTGCGTCGCCGCTTTCCACTGCTGCTAGGGGGTCGGCGATTTCTGGAGGCTGGCCGGTGGTGCCGAGGAGTGCTGCTGCGGGTTCTGCTTGGGCCGGTGGCTGCGGTGGCTGAACGATATCTGGGCTTGGTTCCGGTATTTCTGCGGGGTTGCTGCGGGTGTCTCCATCGCCGGCCGCCACAGTGAGGGCGACTTTTTTTGGTTTTGCGATGTAGATGATGGCAGAGGGTTCTGGCGGCGGTACCGGATAGGGCATAGTTACAACAGGTAAGTCATCCGATTTTAGATTTTAGATTTTAGATTTTAGATTTTATAGGGTGCAAATTCTTGAAAATTTTTGCATCTAAAGGCAACTGTTTAAAGATTAATCTGACATCTAAAATTTTTTGCAGTGGCTTTGGCGCGCCGGAATATGGCTGCTTTCAGAACTTGCTTTCGCCACAAGATAACCTCGCTGCTGGTGCGAGGTCATTCGATTTTAGATTTTAGATTTTGGATTTTAGATTGACCCCACGGATAAATTCGGGGGGCAAGTTTCATCGGATACAGGTTTTTTATTTCTGGACGGATGAATCCGGGGGCTTGTATCCTGGATGCTTTCGGTCAAGTTTTGTTCGACTAATTTTTGCGGGTTTGTCGGCTGTTGCAGGGGCTGCGGTGGCGTGCCCCCAGCAAGCGGCCGGGATAGCTTGTTTATTCCATGTCTCTGCGGTTGGGGTTCCGGGCCGGGTCATTGGACAAAAATCCAAATATGAACAGGGACACAAAAAATAAAACAACTACATTAACTACGATTTTGAGGGTTAGCACTGTGGGAGTCTCCAAAGATGGCATAATACTGAGCTGATTTGCTGCTGTTGCGGCAACTTTTTTATCATAAGCTAAAGATTAGTCAATTTTATCTTTGCTTTTAAGGATTTTTGGCAAGTTGCTTTTTGCCCAATTCCAGAGTTGCTCCGCGATGTTTTCTAGCCGCAGCATGACTCGATCGAGCCATTCGAGCACTTGTTCTAGCGGGTGCTTAATGTATCCCATCGATTCTGCTTTTGTTTCTAAGTAGTCGTCTTCTGCTGGGACGCCTGCGCTCTGGTTTTTTGGTTGTGCGGGGGTGTATCTGGTGGTTTGTTCGGTTATCGCTGCTGGGGATTGGCTGTTTTGTGGGGTGTTAGGGTTGGTGTTTTTTGGCACTTCGGTTTCCTGTGCGCGCCCTGGGGTTGATTCTGCTGCGAGTGCAGAGCTATTTTTTTGAGTAGTTGCTAAATCAGATGCTGTTTGGGGTTGACTTTTTGGGCTTTTTGCGAGCAAGCTCTTTTTTAGCTGCCCCAGCAGGCGGTGAATTGCTTCGGGGTAGGGGGATATTGAGACTGCGGTCGATCGACCTTCTGGGAATTCTCCTACTTCGGCAATTTTCTGCTTGACTTTTGGACTGGTTTGTGCTACTTGGCTTTGAGCTGCTGCCTCGGCTTCAGAACTGCCGTCGATTAAATGCTGCGGTGCTGCTTCTCCGAATAAGTCTTGCCAGTTCAGCCAGGGTCGATCGGCCTCTGGGCTGTTTTGCGTGTTTTCTGGTTCTTGTCGTTGTTTCAAATAATACTGAATAGCGACTGCTTTCTCCGTATTATCACTTGCTGCGGTTTCTTTGCCCAAAAGGTGATCTACTGACGACCAAATCATTTGTTCGATGTTTCGAGCGTATTTTTCGAGGATTTCGCGGGCGGACAAATCTACATTGGCATCTGTGCCGGATGTGTCAATTTTTACTCCAGAGTTTTCTGTGGGTGCGGCGGTTGTTTTTGCGGATGGCGGGAGGGTAAACTCTTCGAGGTTGACGGCGGCGCGATCGAGTAGTGTAACAAAGGAGAGAGGATTAGCGGGTCGATCGAACTTGCTGTTAAAATTAGTTTCTAATTCCGAGGTATTGCCGTCGATCGAATTCGCTGCCGCAATTGACTGCTGTGCGGTTTTTGCTTCGATCTGCGCGCGGGCTGTTTGGACTAGGATAGAATTGCGGTCGATCGATTTTTTAACTGCGAGGATTGATTCTCCAAACTGATTTCTTTTCAAAGCAACCGGACTCGTCTGAAGCCATGCCATCAATTCCCAAAAACGACGCACCGGCGGCAACTGCGCTTTTTTGGCCGCTGACTCCAAACCGAGATTAAATTTTAATTCTTTTTGAGTAATTTCCCGCCGTTCGGGCCCGCAGTTGGCAATTTCCCAAGTTATGCTACCTTCGAGAATTTCCTGCTGTTCGGGTGTCAAAATATCTAATATCTGATTTTCTTTTCCGACCAATACTAAAGTGCGGGCTGGGATAAAACTGGCGATTCCCTCAACTTTCGGTTGCGGTTTTAATTGAGTTTTAGCAAGCGGGTGTTCTAAGACGGAAGTGGTTTGATGCTTGGCGGTTTGTCCGTTAAAATTGATAGCCGGAGGTAAATCGTTAACAGCATTTCCCTGATTTATTAACAGCGGGAAGCTGGCTAAAGTTTTCGCGGTTTGCGACGAGTTTAGCAAATTTTCAGCTAGGTGCAAAATTTCGGCGATCGAACTTTCCTCGGAAATTTCCCCCTGATACCAATTTTGCTGCAAATCTGGATTTTCGTCAGCGCCAAATTCTTGCAGTTCCGGTAAATCTACTTTTTGGCTTGATTCCCGCAACTGTCTGCCCAAAATTCGGGAACTTTGCACCAGCAAATAAGCTGGATAAAGCAGAATTTGGGTGGCGGTGAGAGTTGTTTCTTTAATTTGACGCCAAGTTCGATCGCAATTGTCGGCAACTTGGCGGGACTGTTTCGATATAAAATTTAATAGTCGGCTTTGGTAGGGGCCGTAGTAACCGTTGGACATAAGTTTTATTATTCAATTCAGATTTTTGATTCGCGCCGGCATTGCGAAATATTGCTGTAAAATCAAAGCCAGATTTTAATCGCAGCTTCAAACCCTCTGAAACCTTTATTTCTTCGCGTCCTTTGCGTCTTCGCGGTTCAATCCGATCTTTGATTCCTACACAAATCCTATTTTAGCCAAATATGAGCGCTTCTGTGTCACCTGCTAGCAATAATATTTCTGAAGTTGTCGAGAAGTTGCGCCGCCTCAGCCAAGTGGAGGTTCAGTCTGGTTGGAGGTACTGCAATTCTGACTCTGCTGTCTCTTCGGTAAATATTTGTAACAGCCCTGTTGCCGAACTTAACGGGAAAGGACATATTGCTTGGCCGTCTGGGAAGCAAGTTTTGTATCTGGGCCAGCAATTTGTAATTCCTGACAATTTGCACGGCTATCCTGTGGTTGGTTTGCGGTTGCTGCTGGGTTTGACTTGGTGGGCTGAAGATGCTCAAATTTTTGTCAACGGCGAGTTAGTCGGACGGGGAGATTTATTTGATTTTGCCGATCGAGTTTTGTTGAGTTCGTCGGCAAATCCCGGAGATGAATTTTTAGTGATTTTGCGGTTGGTAAGTCCGGGTCACGATAACGGTGCTTTAGTGCGATCGATTTGTTTGTACGAAGCTGCTGACTCTTGTTGTTTCGATCCGGGTTTTGTGGCTGCCGAATTAGAGATTTTGCAAAATTCGCTAACTCAAAATTTAGAAAATGTAAATTCCCAATACCTCTCCACTGAAACAATAGCAAATAGCCCCAGGTTTGTCAAGGGGAAAACGCTGAAATCTGAGATTGATTTGGCGCTTGGTTCGATCGATTGGTCGGCGGTGGGCGATCGCGAAAAGTTCGATCGCTCGCTGTCGGTTTTGCGGCACAATTTACTGGGATATCTGCGGGCTTTTTCTGGGGATTTAGATGAGGGAACCGCAGAGGGCGCAGAGGGCGCAGAGGGAGGAATAAGAGAGGAAGTTTCTCAGGTTGGAGAAAATAGCAATGCTACATCTATATATATAGGAGAAGGTGGTGCTCTGACATCTTTTTCTGGGGATTTAGATGAGGGAACCGCAGAGGGCGCAGAGGGCGCAGAGGGAGGAATAAGAGAGGAAGTTTTTCAGGTTGGAGAAAATAGCAATGCTACATCTATATATATAGGAGAAAGTGACGAACAGACATCTATATATACAGGTAAAATTTACTTGGTCGGTCACGCTCATTTAGACTTAGCTTGGCTGTGGCCTGTCCCGGAAACTTGGGAAGCGGCACAGCGAACTTTTGAGTCGGTATTGAAATTGCAATCGGAGTTTCCCGATTTGATTTTCTGTCATTCTACTCCGGCGCTTTATGCTTGGATGGAAGAACATCGGCCGGACTTATTTGCTGCGATTAAAAAACAGGTGGCCGTCGGACGTTGGGAAGTTGTCGGCGGGATGTGGGTAGAACCGGATTTAAACTTGATTTCCGCTGAATCAATGGTGCGGCAAGTTTTTTACGGACAGCGTTACGCAAAAGAAAAATTTGGGGAATTGATGCGGGTGGCTTGGCTACCGGATACTTTCGGTTTTGGGTGGCAGTTACCTCAGATTTTGCGGCAAGGTGGAGTTGATTATTTTGTGACGCAAAAGTTGCGTTGGAACGATACAACGGAATTTCCCCACGGTGCGTTTTGGTGGGAAGGGTTGGACGGTACTAAAATATTTAGCATGATGTCTGCTCCCATTGGCGAAAGTATAGAATCTGTGAAAATGGCAAGTTATGCTTTTGACTGGGAAGCTAAAACAGGTTTGCAAGATGCTCTTTGGTTGCCTGGAGTTGGCGACCACGGCGGCGGCCCGACTCGTGATATGTTGGAGGTGGCGAAACGCTGGAAAATGTCGCCTTTTTTCCCCAGGTTGGAGTTTGCGAAAGCGGTTGATTATTTGTCTTTGATTGAGAGTCAGTTTTTGCCGGCAGTTGCGGATGTCGAGTCTCAATCTAATGTTTCGCAGCCGCCAAGTCGGGGAAATTTGAAACTTCCTCAAATTGCCGAAACTTTGTCGGATGTCGCATCTCCTAACTCTGTCGAAAATTTGCCGGAAACTCAAACGAAACAGCCGCCAAGCTTGGAAAATTTGAAACTTCGGAAAACAGCAGAGAATTTGTCTGGGTTCGGCGGTAACTTTTCCGGCAAAATGTCGAAATCAGAGCATGAATACCTTGATTTTCCCGCTGAGGTTGACAAGGAGAAATCCGAAGTAAAAAATTCCCCCACTCGCCCACTCGCCCACTCGCCCACTCTCCCTGTTTGGAAAGACGAACTTTACTTAGAATTCCACCGGGGTTGCTACACGACTCGCGCCGACCAAAAACGCCAAAACCGCCGCTGCGAAGAATTGCTTTACCAAGCGGAGTTGCTGTCTTCGCTGGCAACGATTTGTACTGGTGCGGTTTATCCGAAATCCGAGTTAGAATCAGCTTGGAAACAAATTTTGTTTAACCAGTTTCACGATATTTTGCCCGGTTCTGCGATCGCCCAAGTCTACGCGGATGCTAATCTAGCCTTTGCCGAGGTCGATCGCGCTTGTCGCGAAATCCTGCTAAAATCTTTGGATGCAATCTCGGCTCAAATTTCTCTGCCGAATCCTCCGCAGCCCGACGCTCAACCGATTTTGATTTTCAATACTCTCAATTGGTCGCGCTCTGAGGTTGTCGCCGTACCGCTTCCCGATTCTGCTGATTCAGCTTGGCAAATTTACGATTTTTCCCGACGGCGATTGGCTTCGCAGATTGTCAGGGGCGATCGACCGCAATCGCCATCTACACTGTTATTCTGGGCAAATAATCTCCCCGCCGTTGGCTACCGGGTGTTTTGGCTGTGTCGCGAAGACGCTCAAACTGTAGATAATGCGTCCGCGAGTTCAGAAACCGAAAAAAAGACAGAGTTATCAAAACTTACATACGGTATAGCACAAAAAAACACGCCTTGTCAAGAAACGCATTTTGCAGCCCCAGAAATGGTTTTAGAAAATGAATTTATTCGGGCAACAGTAGACGGACAAACCGGGGATTTATCCAGCATTTGGGATAAAGTAAATAATAGAGAAGTCCTGAATGCAGCAGGCGGAAATCAACTGCAAGCATTTCAAGACAGCGGTCAATATTGGGATGCTTGGAACATTGACCCAAATTATGAAAAACATCAACTACCAGCGCCGATACTGAAAGATATTTCCTGGATAGCACAGGGAGAAATACGGCAGAGTTTGCGGGTAGTCCGACAAATTGGTAAATCGGAGTTTTGCCAAGATTATATAGTAGAAATAGGTTCGCCGGTGCTGAAAATCAAGACAGTTGCAGATTGGCAAGAAACTCACGTTTTAGTAAAAGCAGCCTTTGGGTTAAATGTAGAAGCAGATTTTGCAACTTGCGAAATTCCCGCAGGTGCGATCGCACGCACAACCAAGCCGCAAACACCCGCCGAAAAAGCCAAATGGGAAGTGCCGATTTTGCGCTGGACTGATATCAGCAATGACGGTTTTGGGGTGAGTTTGCTCAACGATTGCAAATACGGTTGCGACCTTCAACCAAATCAAATTCGGCTGACATTGCTTCGGGGTTCGACTTGGCCTGATGAACAAGCAGATGTAGGAGTTTCCGAATTTACTTGTGCAGTCTATCCCCACGCTGGAAATTGGCAAGAGGCGGGCACAGTTCGGCGCGGGTACGAGTTGAATTTGCCGCTGTTAGTAAAGATGTTGCCCAAGTTAGAGAAAAATGACCACAAGACTCTGCCAGCAGTTGGCAGGTTCTTGGATTTGTCCGCCGAAAATTTAGTTTTGATGGCTTTCAAACAGTCGGAAGAAGATTCTAACGTGTGGATTTTGCGGTGTTGGGAATCCGAGGGGAAGGAGGCTGTGCTAGAATTCAAGAGTGATTTGGAATTAGAGATTGTAGAGCCAGTAGATTTGTTAGAACTGCCTGCCAATTTGTCTGAAAAGTTGCCCGAAGGACGAGGATTTAAGATAGAGCCTTGGAAAATCGCGAGTTTTGGAGTTGTGCGCCAAACAGAGACTTAAAGACTTTATACCGAAATCTGCAAGAATTTTTCAACCTACCTCTTTCGCTCTCATTTATTCTCTTCTCATCTCCCCTCTGCGCCCTCTGCGCCCTCTGCGGTTCATGGAAAACAAATCCAGTTCGCACAGGTAAAAGCCCAAAGCTAAAATTTAATTGTAAGAGCACGATCGTGCAATGATTATAGCCTTTTAGTACAGCCAAAAATACGCAATTCCCAAAGTAACGAAAGTCAGCGGCAGCCCGAACCGCAAATGCTCCTTAAAAGTCAAACGCTCGCCTGATTGTCCTGCAACTTCAGCTACAATTAAATTAGCCGCAGAACCCAACAAAGTTAAATTCCCCGCTAGAGTAGAACCCGCCGCCAACAACAGCCAAGCTTGCGTATCTGTTTTGACAATCACGGATTGCAGAACTAACACCGCAGGTACGTTAGAAATTAAGTTAGAAAGAATTACTGTTACTCCCAACAAACTCAGCGGCGTACCAGTAAAATTAGTTAAATTGTCCAACAAACCGAGTTGTTGAGTGGCCTTAGTCACCACAAACAATCCCGCAAACATCACTCCCAAATTCCAATCCACGCGCTGCAAAATGCGATCGGACTTGACAAGCGAATTTCAAAGGTGGTACCCGCCACGCGATCGATCCGTGGAATCAATCAAAAATCAAAAATCAAAAATCCTCAAGCCCCCGAATTTATCTCGCGCAAGTCAATCCAAAATCCAAAATCTAAAATCTAAAATCGAATGACGCGCCTAGTAATTAACAATATACTGGCAGCTATCCAGGCAGATTCTGCTAAAGGTGCTCCCGCCAAAAAAGCTACTAAAGTCCTGCTGTCACCCACAAACTTTTTGCTAGTAAAGGCTTGAACAATCGATACCGGACTTGGGGAACCTCCGGCAAAGATTTGCCAGAACGCACTTCTGGATAAAGCAACCACAGCCAAGCTACTTGAACCAGCAAACAAGTTAAAGCTACTGGTGCGAGAGAGCGGGCAAATTCTAAATAACTAATTCCCGAAAAAGCACCGACGAGAATATTTTGCGGGTTGCCACTCACAGTCGCCACCGAACCTAAATTAGTACCTCCGGCTAAAGCCAAAAGATAAGGATAGGATTGAGAGACAAAGAGCGAGTCAGACTCAGTGTTAAAGGGGCCAGCAAAATAGCAGTAGTGTCGTTGAGAAAAAATGCCGAGAGAATGCCGCTGCCAAAAGTAACGGCCACCATAATGCCGAAAGGAGAACGAGTAAAGCGAGTTAAAAACTCCAAAGCGAGTTGAAAAAAACCCGATGATCCCAAAGCCGAATTAACGATCGTCATTCCCAGCAAAAAAACGATCGTACCCGGGTCGATCGCCTCCCAAGCAGTTTTGAGGTTGAGTATCCCCAAAGCCACCGCCAAAGCTGACCCAACAATTGCAACCGCCGCCCGGTTCATCCGCAGTCCCGGCAAATATCCCAAACCGAATCCCAAGTAAGTCAGTCCCTATACTAGGTATTTGAGTGTTATCATATATACTTAAAACCATTGATTGCCGTTTTTTTCGATTGTCTGGGATGCTAAAAGTACAGACCGGGTAATTGCAGCTAAACCTGCTGGCATTGCAACTAGCGGGAAATCTACCCTGCCGACGGTCTACCAGCTACAAAGAAACACAAGGGTTGCATTGGGAAGCGAAAACCAGCTCGCTGGACAAGTTATATTTTTGTTACAATTTGTAACGTTTTTTATACCACAGGTTTAATTTAGTTTCACAAGAAAGTTAAATTCCAGAAAGTAAAATTAATTACAGTCGAGTTAAGCTAAAAGTGTTTGCTAAAAAAAGTCATTCAAGCAACCCAGAAACCAACAATTCTCACTTGACCGACACGGACTGCGAAATCGCGGCAGTAAAACTTTCGTGCAGCCAACAAGTCGAACAGGATTGGTATCGAACTCTCTACGACAATTTTCCGGGCATTTACTTCGTTTTAGACGCTTTGGGAAGAGTTTTTTCGCTCAATCAATTCGGCGCGTCTCGCCTCGCCTACAAATCGCAGGAATTAATTTGTCATTCAATTTTTAACATATTTTACTGCCAAGAGCAAGGGAAAATGCAAGCTGAATTTGCCGGATTTGCCCAGCCGGAAAACGGTACGCCAACTCCAAAAGTTGTCTCTTGGGAAGGTTACTTGACTTGCAAAAACGGCAGGATTATTAGGGTAAAAGCAACCGCCCGCGCCATGCCTGCGGTAGACTGGAAAATAGAGGAAAATAGCGATGGTCGCTCAATTGCCAATTTCCAGCGGCCGGCTGTACTTTTAGTTTGCGAAGAAATTAAGGCCGCTTCGCAGTCATCCACGCCGCCCAACCAGAGAGAAAATTGGCGCAGTCCAACTTTAGCGATCGCAAAATTAGCCAAAAGTCAACTTAAAGAACGCAACAATCCAGAAGAATTCATCCGCGAAGTAACAGAAACCGCTGTCAGTATTGTCAACTGCGAGCGAGCCAGTATTTGGTTGTACGGCGAAGACAAAACGCAGCTTCACTGCATCGACCTTTACGAACAGAATACTAAACTCCATTCCGTACAAATAATTATCGCAGCCGCCGAATGTCCGGCGTATTTTCAAGCTTTAAAATCCGCAAGTGCGATCGCAACTGTGGCGGCCGAAAATGACCCAAGAACGCGAGAACTTGCCGGTTTTTATTTTTTTGGCGCTGGGGGTACGACTTCCCTGTTAAACGTACCGATTGTACTGGCAGGTCAAATGGCGGGAATAGTCAGCGTAGAACGCCAGAGTTCCGGCAGTGAGTGGACGAAAAAAGAACATGAATTAACCCAAATTTTAGCCGACTTTGTATCATCAAGTTTGTCTGATAGCGAAAGCTTTAAATTAGAAGCAATGCGGCGCGAACAGCAGCAAAAATTGGCGATTCAATACTACGATATACTAGAAAAAAGAGTAGAAATACGCACTGCCGAACTCAAAAAATCCAACAAAAAACTGCAAAAAGAAATAATTAAAAGAAAACAAGTAGAAGCAGAAATGCTCCGGCAGCAACAAGAACAGCAAATTATTTTTGATTCTGTGCCGGCGATGATTTGGTACAAAGATACCGAAAGCCGCCTGCTGCGAATTAATAAAGCCGCTGCTGCATCGAGAGGTTTGCCTGCTGCTCAATTAGAAGGAAAATCTTTTTATGAAATTTATCCAGACGAAGCAGAGCAATATTATTTAGAAGATTTGGAAGTAATTAATTCCGGCGTTCCCAAACAAGGAAAAGTCGAATTGCTGCCAACGGTCTCGGGTCAAAAATGCTGGGTGCGGACAGATAAAATACCTTACTGCGACGAAACAGGTCAAGTCTCTGGCGTGATCGTGTTTGCAGTAGATATTACTGATATAATTAGAGTCGAAAAAGAACTGCGAGAATATCGCGATCGCCTCGCAGAAAAAGTCGAAAAACGTACTGCTATGTACCGACAAGCTATGGCCGCTTTGTACTCGGCAAATATGCAACTGAAACAGCTAATTAATAACAGTTATTCAGCCGTAAATGGCAACGGCACAGCAGCAGCACGCTTGCTCGAATGCGAAGCTTATTTTGAAGCAGTTGCCATCGCTGACCGCGACACAATTTTGAGCGTCAGCAGCAACTTTGCTGAACTGTTCGGTTACGAACCTGCGGAAATGGCGGGAATTAGCTTGCTGGAACTGCTGTCGCCGAAATCATACAAACAGGCGCCGCAAATGATTTCCGCAGCCAGCAATACAATCTGTGAAACAATTTTTCTCAGGCGAAATGGAACTGCTTTTCCTGCTGATGTTCGCAGTAAATTCGCGATTTTGGAAGGTCGTTTAGTGCAGGTGAAAGCAGTGCGAGACCTCACGGAATGCAAATTATTAGCAGCAGAATTAGAGCGCGAGCGCTCTCTGCTGCACGCTATCCTGGAAGCAACAGCCGACGGCATTCTCGCCGTTACTACCGCCGGAGAAATGATTAGTTTTAACGAAAAGTTAGTCCAAATGTGGGGAATTGATGAAGAAGTTAGAAACTCAATGGATAAAACGGTGCGGCTGACATTTCTCACCAAGCAAGTGAAAGATCCGAAGGCTTTTTTGCAGAGAGTTAAAGAAATTTATAGCGATGCGGAGTCTGAAGCCTGCGATATTCTAGAATTTAAAGACGGCCGCACTTTTGAGCGCTACACGCAGCCGATTCGAGTCGGACAAAATATTATTGGCAGGGTGTGGCGCTTCCGCGATATGACCTCTCGCGAAAAGGTGACAGCAATGTTGGGAGATTCTCAAAGGCGCTTTCGGGCAATTTTTGATTCTTCGTTCCAATTTGTGAGCTTGTTGAAACCGGACGGTACTCTGCTGGAAGCTAACCAAACTTCTCTGGATTTCGCGGGAATTAAGCTGCCAGATGTGGCAAATAGACCGTTTTGGCTCTTGCCTTGGTGGGGAGATTCTGAGGAAGTTCGGGAACAGTTGCAAGAGGCGATTTCTCGATCGGCAAAAGGCGAATTTGTCCGCTATGAAGTGGAAGTTCAAGGTGTAAATCGGACGGCAACTGTTGATTTTTCTCTCAAACCGGTCGCGGATGAAACAGGCAAAATAGTATTGCTGCTGCCGGAAGGTCGGGACATTACTCAAAGCAAGCGAGCCCAAGTCGCGCTGCGGCAACAAATAGAACGGGAACGCCTGATCGCGCAGATTCAATCGCGCATCCGTTCTTCTCTGGATATCCAAGATATTCTCAAAACTACAGTAGCGGAAGTGCGGGAGTTTTTGGCAACCGATCGGGTGCTGATTTTCTGCTTCCGACCCGACTGGAACGGAGATGTGGTGGTGGAGTCGGTTGGAAAAGGATGGATGCCGCTGATGGGGATGACATTTGACGACTGCTGTTTTGCCAATACTTACATCGGACAGTATTTAAAGGGCCGCATTCGCGCCGTAGAGGATATTCAGGGTTCTAATTTGAGCAAGTGTCACATTGATTTTTTGGCCGAGTGTCAGGTGAAGGCTAATTTGGTCGTGCCCATCGTGCAGCAGCGAATCGAACACCGCGACGGCAATCCTTCTTGTCAAGTGCCGAAGTTGTGGGGTTTGTTGATTGCCCACCACTGTTCGGCACCTCGCAAGTGGCAACAGTTTGACCTGGATTTGTTGAGTCAGTTGGGCACTCAAGTGGCGATCGCGATCGAACAATCTTTACTTTACCAGCAGCTATCTGCTGTCAACCAGCGGTTGGACGGGTTGGCGAATTTAGACAGTCTGACTAAGCTAGCTAACCGCCGCCGATTTGACGAGGTGATCGATCGGGAATGGGAGCAGTCGAGCTATTCGGAACCGCTATCTTTGATTATGTGCGACATTGACTGTTTTAAACTTTACAACGACAATTACGGCCACCAGGCCGGGGATGCTTGTTTGCAGCAAGTGGCGCGGGCGATTGAGGATGCTTGCAATAACGCACCCGCAGAACGCCTCTATTTGGCTGCTAGGTACGGCGGCGAGGAATTTGGGGTAATTTTGCCAAATACGGATATCGCGACTGCACAGGCTTTTGCTGAGGGAATCCGCAGCCGCGTCAAAGCCTTGGCAATTCCCCACATCAAGTCTTTTGTCAGCGATTGTGTGACTCTCAGCTTGGGAGTTGCGGGCGTTTCGGAAATTCAAAACTCCCCGAAAATGTTGATTGAAGCTGCAGATAAGGCACTGTATCGAGCTAAGTCTGGTGGGCGCGATCGAGTGGCTATTAGTGATTAGTCATTCGATTTTAGATTTTAGATTTGAGATTTTAGATTGACTTGCGCGAGATAAATTCGGGGGCTTGAGGATTTTAGATTTGAGATGCTTTCGATTGATTCCACGGATAAATCTGGGGGCTTGTACCATCAAGAAATTCGCTTGTCAGCAGCCATGTTATTTTAGATTTTAAATTTTAGATTTTAGATTTGGGAATGACTGATGAAGCTCGTGGTTTGGAGCTTGTCTGCAGTTGCATTTTTTTTGAAACTGGTGTTACTAAAAAAGCGATCGCCCTAACTGGCATAAAGTTAGTGCGATCGCGGTACTATGAATCAGCTATTTATCTATCAGACTCCGCGCGGATTTTTTATGCATTTTCACGGTTTTTTTTACAAAACTTTATAAAAAGAGTTGACTGTTGACTGTTGACTGTTGACTGTTGACTGTGCAGACTAAGTTATTGGTTATTGGTTGTTAGCAGCCCCAAACCAGTAACAAATAACAAATAACCAATAACTTATAACAGTCAACCGTCAACCGTCAACAGTTTTTGAAACACCTCATACATATCCTCAGCCAACTTTTTAGGATTCCACAAAGGTGCGAGATGTTCTGGCTGCTTCGACTTTACTAAATGCTCTTTCACCGCATTTCTGAAACCAGCATCGCGGCCAAACTTAACTCCCCACTGCGTGTATTCTTCCCAACTCCACGCCGCACCCACATCGAGATTTGCACTTTTCAGAAAAGCGTAACCCATCCGCGAAAGATATTGGTCGCCGGATCTAGTTACCACTGGTAAATTCGCCCACAAAGCCTCTAAATTGTGAGTCCCCCCGTTGTAAGGATAGGAATCTAAAAGCACGTCGGCTACATAATAAATAGCCCGGTGTTCTTCTTCACTTCTGGTTTGCCCTATAAACTTAATCCGAGCAAAATCTACTCCCTGAATTTCGCATTCTTCGCGGTAAGTGCTGTGAATAATATCGGGGTCGCCTTGACCTTTGCGGATTAACAAACTATCTGGTACTTCCTTAAGGATTTTAACTTGAGCTCGTACCATTTCGGGATTGGTTTTTCTGCCCGGAGCAACGCACAGATAAGTCATTTGATCCAAGCCAATTCCGAGAGCATTTCTAATCGCCTCTCGATTCACAGGAATGCTTGGCAGTTCGCTAATTGCTACCGAACAAACAGGCAATCTTACTAACTGTTCTAAATAATTTTTTTCAACACCAGGGGGGTGAGTGTGTTCGTCACACAGAAAGTAGTGATTGTCTGAAATGTAGGGCGCGTCGAATCCCAGCCAAGAAACGCAAATCCCCGCAGGATATTGGTATAGGACTTCGACATTTGTTGGCACTGTCATCGAGTCTAAGTCTATCAAAACATCCAAGTTGTCTTGCGCTACTTCGGCGAGGATTTCGCCGCCGTCAGCAAAGCCATTTGGATATTTTTTCGGCCAGTAAAACTTGCCCGCCATTTCTTCAAACCGCTGCGTAACTTCATCTCGGTTGAGTTTCCCGGTGACGTAAAGGTGAACGTGGGGGGTGATGCGGCTTAATTCGCGAATTAAAGCTTCGCTGCACCAACCTACCGAGTGGCGGCGAAAATGTTTGGATAGAAAGCCAATTTTCAAATGTTTTTGTCCCGGATTATTGGCGGCTTTGATTCTGTTCACCGGGCGATGCGGGACGGCTTTTTTGTAGTATTCTTTGGCAATTAGTCTGTAGAAACTGGCATTTTTTTCGCGGTTGTCTCGCAGGTGGGAAACTGCAAATAGGAAGATTTCGTAGAGCAGTTTTAGTTCGATTACGCTAAAGGTTTCGACCTTTTCGTAGCAGAGGTTTTCGATTTCTTCGAGTTTCTGAATTGCCTGTTTGCTGACACCTGATTGCAGGTAGGAAAAGACGTAAGCTGTAGCTGACATGACTGGGGCGACATCGCCGCAGTTTTCGCAGTATTTGTCGGCGACGTTGCGGGCTCCAGCAAGGTTGGTGGAATGGCTTAGCAAGTCGCACAGTTGTTGGTGGGCTTCGCTGAATTTGGGGTTGCATTGGATCGCCTTTTCAAAATTGGCGATCGCCTCCAACGGCTTATCTTGTTTCTGAATGTGTCCCATCCGGCAGTAAACCTCTGCCCAATCCGGTTTCAATGCCAGGGCTTGCTGATAGCTGGCTAAAGCTTCTTCCAGCCGCCCCTGCATGGAAAAACAACTGCCGAGGTTAGCGTGAACTTCCGGCCAGTCGGGCTTAATTTTCAGAGTGTTTTGATAATTAGTAATCGCTTCTTCGTACTTGTTTTGCTGTAAAAAAGAATTGGCTAAATTGAAGTGCAAAACTTCTAATTCCGGCTTTAAACTTACAGCTTTCTGATAGTAAGCGATGGCGGCATCGAGATTGCCTCGCTGAGATTGCGCGCTGCCGATGTTACCGTAAGCTTCGGCCCAATCCGGTTTAATGGCGATCGCTTTTTCGTAGCTTTCGATGGCTTCGTCGCGCTTTCCTTGGCTGAAAAGTCGATTACCTAAGTTAAAGTGGAAGTCGGCACCGACTAGCTGCGGGTTGAGTTCGGATGTTCTTTTAAAACAGGCGATCGCAGCTTCGATGTTGCCGTGTTTGTGATATACTTTCCCTAAATTCCAGTGAGCTCCCGCTAAATCTGGACTGAGGGCAATGGCTTGCTGGTAATGGGCGATCGCTTCTGGCAAACGCCCCATTTTGAAATACATACTGCCGATATTGGCGCGCACTTCCGCAAAATTTGGCTGCAATTCTAGGGCTTGAGAATACGATCGAATCGCAGCTTCAATTTTGCCTCCGGCTTGCAAAGCATTCCCTAAAGTTACGTAAGCGTGAATGAAATCCGGTCGAATTTTTAGCGCTTGCTGACAAGCTGCGATCGCCTCTTTAATTTTACCTTGAACTAAAAAGTTTTCGGCCAGTTTTTTGTAGGGTTCTACTTCTTGATAATTGGCAACTTGTCCGCTATCTGGAACATTAAGCGAGATAACTTGTTCGGAAACTTCGGTGGGGTTTGTAAACGGAGTATTTAAAGTCTCAGTGGTTGGCGCTGGCGGCAAATTTATGCTCGAAGGCTGCAAGCCGTAGCCTTCATCTTTGTTGACAGATACTGGTTGCTGTTCGCCTGATTCTGTTTCTAATTCGATAAATTTGCTGTCGGTAGTTTCCCGCTCTTTTTGTGCGATCGAACTCGATAGTTTTTCAGCAGCGCTGGCATCTCCCGGTTGCAGTTGCAGCACTTTTTGATAGCAAGCAATTGCTGCATCTAAGTTTCCTTGCTGCTGCAAAACGCTGCCAAGCATCAAATTAACCGAGCACAATTGAGGATTAATGGCAAGAGCTTTTTGGTAAGAATTTGCCGCCTGTTCCAATTGCCCTAACTTGTAATACATACTGCCGAGATTCGCGCTAGCTTCGGCAAATTTTGGCTGAATTTCTAAAGCTTGCAAGTAAGCTTTAATTGCCATTTCCAGTTGGCCTTGACTGTGCAGGGCATTGCCCGCTGTCAAGTAAGCTGCAGCAAAATTTGGTTTGAATTTAATTGCGAGATTGCAAGAGGCGATCGCCCTGGCAAACTCTCCTTGCAAAACATAAACTTCCGCCAACTTTTTATGAACTTCCGCATCTCCTGGATTGAACTCTAAAGCTTTCTGATAGTTCTCAATGGCGCCACCGAGATTACCTCGATCTTTCAGCCGATTTCCCTTTACAAAATATGCTTGAGCTGCTTCTAAATCCACTAACGACTCCGTTATCATTTGCTCTGCCACTCTTACAGGTTCTACAGTAATACTATTCAACCATTCTACCCACTCTCAGGAACGCACAGACCAAGTACACCCTCGATTTATATATTCTACCTGCTGTCTCAGACAAGTTTCAGCAGTTGCGCCCCCTGCACCCGCGTCTTCTTTTAAAACTCAGACTGTTGCCTCTAAAAACCGCCTTGTATATCCCTCCCAATCCGGTTTACCAGCACGGTTCCAATTAGTTACCGATGCCAAGTTTTCCACCCCTGACATTGAAACTAGACGGGCAAATCCAGCAGTTGTTTCCGGCAAAGCTGCCAATTCACTCGTCACAATCCGGCAACCGCTGGCGATCGCCTCCATCGCGGCAATAGATGACGTTTCCAAATAGGTATTCGGGTAAGCTAAAACCGCGACTGAACGCAGTTGCCGGACGAGTTCGGGTTGCGGTACGGAACCGACGTACTCGACGCCTTCAGTTTCCTGACACTGGCGGTAAAGTTGACCGAAAAAAAGCTCGTTATTATTGTCGTCTATTTGGTCTACTTTCATGCTGGAAAATACTTATAATCTGGTTCCGGGGACAGCTTGAAAAATTTGGGGAAAAACTTTTAACAAAATATCGAGTCCGCGAAATGGAGTGCTGGTCTAAGCTAGAATGGGCGGTCGAGATTTATGATAGAGGATAGAAATATTATCGGCGAAAATGTTAGCAAAACAAGGTGCGATCGCATTTCTTAAAACATAACTGCGATTGGAGTCAATCCCAAAACGCCGGTGAAATTGCTCGCGCAGCCAGTCGCTGACAAATACAAAGGCATCGCCAGCATTGATTTCTCGATCGTTATTGACATCTTGGAGGAATACAAAGCCCGGATGGTATAATCTTAAAACTATTGAGGAGTACCGAACATGACCACAGAACAAGACCCCGTAAAATTGATGAAACAGCAAGTCGGCTTTGCTGCAGCCGATCGCGTAAAATCTGGTATGATTGTCGGACTCGGCACCGGGTCAACTACAGCTTATACTATTCAAGCATTGGGCGATCGCATAAAATCAGGTGAACTCAAAGATATCAAAGGAGTGCCGACATCTTTTCAATCAGAAGTGTTAGCCAAACAGTACGGAGTACCGCTGACAACACTAGATGAAATTGACAGAATTGATGTTGCTATTGACGGCGCTGATGAAGTAGATCCCCACCTCAACTTAATTAAAGGTGGCGGCGCAGCCCACACCCGCGAAAAAGTAGTCGATTACCTCGCAACTCAGTTTATTGTAGTAGTTGACAGTTCCAAAATCGTAGATAAATTGGGTTCGACTTTTCGCGTGCCCATCGAAGTTATACCGATGGCATTAACACCAGTGATGCGCGCCATTGAAAAATTGGGAGGCAAACCAGAACTCCGCATGGGCGTGAAAAAAGCAGGCCCGGTAATTACCGATCAAGGTAATATGGTAATCGATGTCCAATTTGATGACATTGCCAACCCCGGAGAAATGGAAAAAAGCTTGAATAATATTCCCGGCGTGTTAGAAAATGGTTTGTTTGTAGACTGTACAGACTTAGTTTTAGTCGGCGAAATCAAAGATGGAAAACCCGTAGTACGGGAGATTTCTAAATAGTCAAAACTTCCCGCTGGTACTCAAAAACTCTTTGTGGAACAGGCATCTTGCCTGTTCAGGAGAATGCTGCAATATGGGAGTTAAGCTGTTCCGCATCTAAATTGTATTTTTAGGGCGGGCGAGACGCCCACCCCACAAGACTTTTCTTAAATTTGACTATACAATTTAAATGCACTTCAGCTTAACTTGACTTTGATTGTCAAAATTCAGGGTTTAAACCCCTCTATGACGGAGGAATATTTTTAGGGTGGTGTATAAATCTCTATCCTAAAAACCAGGCACTTCATCTATCAACTGTCAACTGTCAACTGTCAACTGTCAACTGTCAACTGTTTATGATGCAATATCGCAGATTCGGTCGCACAGAATTATCCATGCCCGTCTTTTCCTGCGGTGGGATGAGATATCAGTACAAATGGCAAGACGTGCCAGCCAATGAAATTCCGCCAGACAATCAACAAAATCTAGAAGCGACGATTCGCTACTCGGTTGAATGCGGCATCAATCACATAGAAACTGCTCGCGGTTACGGCACTTCCGAAATGCAATTGGGGTGGATTTTCCCGAAAATTCCCCGCGAAAAGTTGATAGTGCAAACGAAAGTTAATCCCAAACCAAACTCCCAAGAGTTTCGCGAAGAATTTGAGAAATCCTTAGCTTATTTGCAACTGGAATACGTCGATTTACTGTCGCTGCACGGCATTAATACGTGGGAATTGCTAGAGGAGTCCATGCGTCCGGGCGGCTGCATGGATGTGGCGAGAAAGTTGCAAGCAGAAGGGAAAGTTAGGTTTATTGGTTTCTCAACTCACGGCCCGACGGATGTGATAGTCAAAACAATTGAAACTAATCAATTTGATTATCTTAACTTGCACTGGTACTACATCAATCAAATTAATTGGTTGGCTATTGAAGCTGCTAAACGTCACGATATGGGCGTTTTTATTATCAGTCCTTCCGACAAAGGCGGTCAACTTTACAGCCCGCCGCAAAAATTGGTAGATTTGTGCTATCCGCTGAGTCCGATCGTGTTTAACGATTTGTTTTGTTTGTCGCATCCGCAAGTACACACTTTGAGTTTGGGCGCAGCAAAACCTGAAGATTTTAACGAGCATCTTAAAGCTGTAGAATTGTTAGATAAAGCCGATGAAATATTGCCACCGATATTAGCCCGGTTGGAAGATGCAGCAATTAATAAATTAGGAGAAGATTGGTTTAAGACTTGGCACGTCGGTTTACCAACTATAGAAAATACTCCTGGAGGTATTAATATTTATGTGATTTTGTGGCTGTGGAATTTGGCGCAGGCTTACGATACGATCGACTATTGCAAGATGCGCTACAACCTTTTAGGTAATGCGGGGCACTGGTTTCCGGGCAAAAAAGCCGATCGCCTCGATGAATTAGACTTGCGCCGCTGTCTCGCCCACAGTCCCCACGCTGCTAAAATTCCCGGTATTCTTCAAGCAGCCGATCGGCTTTTTGGAGGCGAAGCCATCCAGCGCTTGTCCCAAAAATAATCTAAAAAAAACCCGGTTTCGAGAGAGAAACCGGGTTGGTTAACCGGAGCGCGTGAGATTTAGTGACGCGCACACAATTAGCCTATACTTGAGAAACTCTCACAACCATCGCCCATCCGTCTCATCCATTCGGGCGATCGAACTTTTTTTCTAAACTCACTCCCATTTTGCTTCAATCTGAGATAAAACAGTTAATAATTCACTTAGGTACTTTTTATGACTCTCAAACGCCGAGATTTCTTGTATTTGCTGACGGCCACCGTCGGAGCTATTACCGCAGGTGCTTGCCAAGCGTCAGGAAATAATGTATCCCAAGCAAGTCCAGTTGCAGAAAGCCCAAAAATAGCTCAAACTCCCGGGCCTTTTACACTCCCGCCTCTGCCTTACGAATACAATGCTTTAGAACCGCACATCGATGCGCGCACAATGCAATTTCACCACGACAAACACCACGCCGCTTACGTTAAAAACCTCAACGATGCTGTCAGCAAATACCCGCAACTCAAAAATATCACTGCGGAAAATATGCTGCGAGATTTGAGCAAAGTGCCGGAAGATATTCGCACAGCAGTTCGCAACAATGGCGGCGGACACCTAAATCACAGTATGTTTTGGGAAATCATGAGTCCCAAAGGCGGCGGCGAACCGACAGGGGCAATTGCAACAGCAATTAAGCAAACTTTCGGCAGTGTTGAGGATTTTAAAGCAAAATTTAACGATGCCGGCACTAAGCGTTTTGGCAGCGGTTGGGTTTGGCTAGTCCGCAATAAAGCCGGCAAACTTGAGATTACAACTACTGCCAATCAAGACACTCCTTTGATAGATGGCAACTATCCAATTATGGGTAACGATGTTTGGGAACACGCTTATTATCTCAAATATCAAAACCTGCGCGCTGACTACTTAAAGGCTTGGTGGAATGTTGTTAATTGGACAGAAATTAACAAGCGCTACGAAAAGGCGATCGGGTAGTTTTCGATTAGATGAAATAAAGCAGACGGCGCCGTGCCCTTCTTCGTGTCAACTTAAGACTGAAACCCCTGAGAAATCTCGCTTTTAGCCCAGTCTCGATCCCCCTAAATCCCCCTTAATAAGGGGGACTTTGAGAATATTTCTTGTCCCCCCCTTATTAAGGCGGGTTAGGGGGGATCGGGACCTAATCGGTAGACGGTATACTAACACTACTTTTGACATTAAGTTGACACTAACGGGCACTGCCGTGTCCCTACTAGCTACCGAATGGGACGATCGAACTGCTGTACAACTTTCCGCAAGTAAACGCAGTGCCGCGCCCCCTGACTTGTCGGCGTTGTGAATGCTTCGACTGACTCAACTGTGCCGCCCAAATGCTCGATCGCCCTTTGCAACTCCGTTTCTTCCTCCACCGTCCAATTCCCACGGTAAAGTACAGCCAAACCGCCATTTTTTAGCAGGGGCAGCGCGCATTTAGCGCAGAGAGGAGCGGCTCCAACTGCTCGGAGAAATGCTAGATCGTAAGCTTGTTTGTGCTGTGGCGCTCTGGCAATTTCATCGGATCTGCCTAACAAAGTTGCAGCATTTTCTATCCCTAAAGACGGCAAAACTGTTTCCAAAAAAGTAATTTTTTTGCGGGTAGAATCGAGCAAAGTAACTGATAAATGCGGCAGGGCGATCGCGATCGGCAGACCTGGAAAACCCCCACCAGTCCCAATGTCGATCGCTTTCTGCACCGACTCGGCGGACAATTCGGGATTTTCCGCCGAATTGTGATTAGCTGGCAGCAGTCTCGCAATTCCCCGCAGAGAATCCCACAAATGTTTTTCCCAAAACTCCATCGGCTCAGTAATTCGAGTTAAATTCAAGGAGCGATTTCCCTCGACAATTAACTCATAAAGCCGCTGAAATTGTTGCTGCTGCGACTCATGCGGCTGCCAATTCAGCGTTTGCTGCCACAACTCATTCATCTCCGGTAGCACAGGCATTGTAATCTGATTCATCTTGTATTGCCACTCTTTCCTAAACTATGCAAATTCTCTTCGCCCAAAAATGCTTCACAATGCGATCGACCCGCCCGCACTAACTAATGACTGATGACTGATGACTGATGACTAATGACTCACAAAACTCGTTTCCTTAGCTTCTAACTTAGCCCGATCGACCTCCTGCAAATCCCCGTGGTCTAAAGTCCAAAATCGATCGGCAACGCTCAGCAAATCGCTAGCATCGTGAGTAACAATCAACAAAGTCCAGTGACTTTTCAACTTGCTCAACAAGCTTACCAACTGCCGCCGCATCGACCAATCCAAACCCGCCGTCGGTTCGTCCAATAGTAGCAAATGCGGCTGCCGAATTAACTGCACTGCCAGGGCTACCCTCCGCTGTTGCCCGCCGCTCAAAGCGTGGGGGGAAGCCCGCAGCGGCAAATGTCCGAGTCCCACTTCTGCCATTGCTTTGTTGATTTGTTCTTGTCCCAATTCAGGATGTCCCAGTCGCAATTCTTCTAAAATTGTGCCTCCGCAAAAATGCCTTTCTGGAAACTGGAACACTAACCCTCCTAACTGTTGCAAGTGTTCCGGTGTTAATTCTTGTTCCCGCCAGCGGATGTCGCCGCTAGTTTTTTCCGCTAAACCTGCTAATATTTCTAAGAGCGTACTTTTGCCGGAACCGCTGCGGCCCACAATCAGCCCCATTTGCTGCGAGGGAAGTTCTAAGTTAATATTTTTCAGAATAGCATTCGGACAGGCTGTAGGATGATATACTAAGTTTTTTAGATAAAGCATTAATGGCAGTTGTTAGTTGGCAGTTGGCAGTTGGCAGTTGGCAGTTGGCAGTTGGCAGTTGGCAGTTGTTAACAGTCAACAGTCAACAATCAGAAAAATAGTTATTGTTGGATCGGGGAACTCCTGATTGTGCTATTGATAGTTAAGCTGTTTTTGGCTGGGTCGATCGCCCACAATTATTTTACATAAATCTTAACAAAAATTTCCTTTGTTTTCAGCATTGGCGTTTGATTTTTAAGTTTTTTAATGGTATATTTTAATAATGGAAATCTGTTCGTTCATATATGAAAACTCACACTTCCATTATTAAAATATACCGCAACAACATCAAAAAATCAAGCAAATTTCACTATTTTTTTGTCGCGGTCTGAGAGTCTGAGATTTTAACTCTCAAGTTTCTAGTTTACAATATATTCCACTCAGAAAATTGACAATGACGAAAACCCCTTTAGTATCGCTTGGCAAGCAAATGTTAAGTTCTAAACAGACAGTGCGGGCGATCGCCTGTGCAGGAGCGATCGCCCTGAGTATCTCGATTAACTCAGCAGTAGCGGGAGATCCCTTTCGCGCGATCAACCCGCAGGCGATCGGGCCCAACACCGAAACCGCTTTCAAAACAATGTTTCAGCAAGGAAACTACAAACAAGCAAAAGCACAAGTTCAACAAGCACTATCCACCGAACCAAACGAACCGCTCGCCTATGCGATGGCAGCCTCTCTATCATACGTCGAGCAGGACTTAAACTCGATGAATTCCTACGCGCAAAAAACCCGCGAAGTCGCCGAACAATTAAGCAAAACTAACCCATTACGCGGCAACATTTACACAGCAGCAGGTCACTTTCTAGAAGGGGCGAACATTATAGCCAAAGAAGGAACAGCTAAAGGCGCGCCCCAAGCTCTCAACAAACTGCGAGTAGTATTTCAATATCTAGAGGCCGCCGAAAAAATAGCTCCCAACGACCCAGAACTCAACTTGCTCAAAGGCTACATGGACTTAATGTTAGCCACAAACCTGCCCTTTTCCAACCCCAGCGAAGCCATTCAAAGACTCGAACAAAAAGCCTCTCCCCGCTACTTAGCTTATCGCGGCATGGCAGTAGGCTATCGAGACTTGAAAAAGTACGATCGCGCTTTAGAATTTGCCAACAAATCCCTAGCAGAAACGCCCAACAATCCAGAAATTCTCTATCTAAAAGCACAAATATTGTTTTCCCTATCCCAGGGGAAAGACAGCAACAAAACCTTACTTGAAGAAGCCAGAAAAAACTTCGACGCAGCCTTAGCAAAACCCGACCAACTGCCGCGCAGTTTAGTAGCAGAAATCTTCTTTCAGCAGTGCAAAACCAGGAACCGTCTCGACAGGCAATCTCGCGCCTGTGACCCGATGCGCGATAAAATTAGAGATGCAGATGGGCTCTGGGGGCCGGCGGCCTTACCACCACTATAACAACACCAAAAAACTATGAAAGTAGAGTTTCGCGAGTTTAATCCCTTTGACCTCTGGATTTGGCTGAAGTTCAGCAACGTACCTTCAAACGGTGAAAAACAGTATGTTGAAGAAGTGTTTGACTCTTGGTTTTTCTTGGGAAAACTGGGAGGCTTTAATGCGGAAAATTTGCAAGTTCAAGATGAAGGCTTAGATATCAGTCAGATGAATTACGATGTTAATCTAGCCGACCAAAGCATGATGGCTTTAATGCACAATATGGGAGAAATGGAGTATCAAGGTTCTTGGGCTCGCTGCTGGTTTGATTTGGGCACTAGCGATGCGATCGGCCTCGATGTTTTGATTAATGTTTTCCAGCAACTCAGCAAAGAATTCGTAACGATTGAAAAACTCATTATTGGCGGGGAAAATAGAAACTGGCCCGTTGACAGCAGTCGCCGTCGAGAGTCTTTTGCTGCTGATAATTAGTGATTAGTCATTACTCATTAGGGGCGGATTATACTCGTTACTAGGCTCTGCCTGGTAACACAGATCCGGAGGCTCTGCCTCCTATTTGCCTGCTCCGAAAGCGAGGCAGAGCCTCTGGACATTGATTCCTAGGCAGAGCCTAGGAACCAGTTAACTGATGACTAATGATTGATGACTGATGACTGATAACTAATTATGCAAAAAGGTAAAGTTCGCGTAATTGTTTTAGGATTAATTCGATCGGGCGATCGCATCTTCGTTTACGAAGGCGACGATCCGGTCAAACAAGACACATTTTACCGAGCTCTGGGCGGTGGCATAGAATTCGGAGAACACAGCATCGACGCTTTGCAAAGAGAGTTTCAAGAAGAAATTCAAGCCGAGTTAACAAATATCAAATATTTGGCTTGTTTGGAAAACATTTTTGTATTCAATGGCAATACCGGACACGAAATAATACAACTCTATCAGTGCGATTTTGCCGCGCCTAAATTTTATCAATTGGAGAGTCTAGCTTTTGTAGACGGAGAGTGCGAATTAACCGCACTTTGGATGCCGATCGAGCACTTTCGATCGGGCAAATTGCGCTTAGTTCCAGACAACTTTATCGATTACTGCGAAGGCTAATAATAACTACAGGACTAAGGCAAACTGGCACAGTCTTCAAGCAATTTTTAGGTTTGTAGTTGCGCTTCAGCGCCGACCGGCGCTGAAGCGCAACTACAAACCTTTTTCACCCGAAATATTTGCTATGACTAACAGGATGAATAAACCCGCCCCTTCCTTCCGGCCAGCGCGTTACATTTATCTACCTTACACTAGGCAGCGTACTCAACACCTGATAGAGAAGAGAGTTAATAAAACCGAGGGCGATCGCCCCCAGCAAAGCACTCCAAATTCCCCACCGCAAGCGAAATCCTTCGACTAGCCAAGCCGCCAATCCAAAGATAGCAGCGTTGATAACAATCATAAACAAACCAAAAGTTACCAACACAAATGGAAAACCCAAAACCACAAAAAGCGGCCGCACCAAAGCATTCAGCAATCCAAAAACCGCCGCCGAAATCATCGCTTTTCCAAAAGTGTCAATGTCCACCCCGATGGGCAACTTGGAAATAATAAAAAAGCTCACCGAAGTTACCAGCCAAGCAATTGCCAGCGAAACGATATCCATGTGTTCATCTCCTTAAAAAAGCTAAACATTAAATCGGAACAACAGCACATCCCCCTCTTGTACAATATACTCTTTTCCTTCACTGCGAACTAAGCCTTTTTCCTTAGCTGCATTCATCGCGCCCGTAGCAACCAAATCTTCATAAGCTACAGTTTCGGCCCGGATGAAACCCCGCTCAAAATCCGAGTGAATCACCCCCGCAGCTTGCGGTGCTAACATTCCCGCGATAATTGTCCAAGCGCGAGTTTCTTTCGGCCCGCTAGTAAAATAAGTCCGCAAACCCAATAATTCGTAAGTAGCTCGAATCAGAGATTTTAAGCCACCTTCTTTGACCCCCAGAGATTCTAGGAAATCCGTTCGTTCTTCCTCGGATAACTCCACCAATTCTGACTCAACTTGCGCCGAAACTATGACAACCTTAGCATTTTCTGCTTCTGCTACTTCCCGCACTTGTTCGACATAGCTATTTCCCGTTGCTAAATCGTCCTCAGACACGTTAGCAGCATAGATAATTGGTTTGTTGGTCAGTAATTCTAAACCTTTAACTAATTCAGCTTCTTCATCTGTGAAACTGTACTGCCGCGCCGGTTTCCCCGCATTTAAAACAGCGACCAATTTTTCTAGCACATCCACTTCTGCCTGAGCTTCCTTGTTGTTGCGGGCCAGCTTGCGAGTGCGATCGAGCCTGCGTTCAATTTGAGCTAAATCTGCTAAAATTAATTCGAGATTGATAATGTCAATATCTCGCTGGGGATCGACAGAACCCGCAACGTGAATAATATCATCATTGTCAAAACAGCGGACAACGTGGACGATCGCATCCACGGCCCTAATGTGAGACAAAAACTGATTTCCCAGTCCTTCCCCCTGACTCGCCCCCTTCACCAAACCCGCAATATCCACAAATTCCATGCGCGTAGGCACAGTTTGCGCGGAATTGGAAATATTGCTCAGCACCTTCAACCGTTCGTCTGGCACTGCCACGATACCTGTATTTGGCTCGATCGTACAGAAAGGAAAATTAGCAGCAGTCGCCTTGGCATTAGCAACCAAAGCATTAAACAAGGTAGATTTGCCAACATTAGGCAGTCCGACAATTCCGGCGGTGAGCATAGGTATTTAGAAACATATCACTGTTTCAAAATATCATAAGTATCAGCAATATACAGATTAATCCCTGTAGGGACACGGCATTGCCGTGTCCCTACAGAATCTGGAATATGCTGTATCTGACCAAAAGTAATTAGGTCCGGGGCCAGAGGATTCATCCGTGGAGGGAGAAAAAAAGCTCCGAATCATCTTGTGCTCGCCCCCGAATTCATCCGTGGGATCGATTCTAAAATCTAAAATCTAAAATCTAAAATCGATTGACTTGTCCCTTCTAACTTCTACAGCTAAGCTTGAATAAATATCGAACTTGAGGTATGAGGGTAAATGGTTAACAAGTGGTTAAGCAAAGTAACGATCGCTGCGGGGCTGTCGCTGCCCCTGTTAGCGCTGACAGCAGCTAGCGTTTTCGCTGAGATGGTCAAAATTTCGGTGGTTAACAACAGCGGTAAGACGATGACAGCCGTTTATATTTCTCCTCCCGATAAGGATACTTGGGGAGAAAACGAGCTAGAGGCCCCCATTGCCGATCGGGAAAAGGCAGATTTTGAGTGGAATCAAGCTGACTACGGCGGCTCGGATGCGGGCTGTGTTTTCGATGTCAGGGCGGAATACTCTGATGGCAAATCCACAGAGTTGGATGCTGTTGACCTTTGTAAAGAGACTGCGCTCAACTTCAAGTAATCGATAATCTACGCAAAAACCGAGTTTTTTTCAAGTCTGATATTCAACAAAAATATTGGGGACTTTGGAGAAACCCGGTTTTTGCGATCGACCTCACAAACAATCTTAAATTTCGCGATCGACTAAAACATAATTTAAACAGGTTCCGGGATTGTCTGAGGAATTGGCCCGGGCACCGTCTGAGGAATTGGAGAGGGTACAGTTTCCGGCACCGGTTCGGGAATGGGCTGGGGAATTGGCGCAGGTACGGGCTCCGGTACTATCCCGGGAATCGGTTCGGGAACGGGGCCCGGCACTGGTGGCGATGCGGGTATAGTCGGCAGCCCCGGTTCGGTACTGGGAATCTGCGGGCCTGGAAACGGAGTAGGGTCGGGAAAAATCATGTTATTGTTTTGCTCGCTAATAGAGATGTCTCACAAACATTTTGTTGCCACTCATACCTATATTTTTAAACAAAAACAACTGAGTGGTCAGATTGTTGAATCTCATTATATTAAATTTAAAATTGTGGCTAACACATCTATCTAAATAGCTATAATTTAATGTTACGTCGCATAAAAATATGCCTTCGGTATTAAACTAGATATCAAATACAGCAATCAAGATTAAGCGTGTCACCAGCAAACTCTCAACAACAAACGCCTCTATTAGATGCCTTGCGCGATCGCACAAATCACCCGCACGCCCCATTCTACGCCCCCGGACATAAACGCGGACAAGGAATCTCAGGGCCGCTAGTTGACTTATTCGGTGCGGCAGTATTTCGAGCGGATTTGCCCGAATTGCCCGAGTTAGACAATCTCTTTAACCCAGAAGGTGCAATTGCCGAAGCTCAAGACTTAGCCGCCGCAGCATTTGGAGCCCAATCAACTCGGTTTTTGGCAAACGGTTCGACTTGCGGAATTATCGCCGCCATCTTAGCAACTTGCGGCCCGAGCGATAAAATTATCTTGCCTCGAAATATCCACTCCTCGGCGATTTCTGGTTTAATTTTATCCGGTGCAATTCCAATTTTTGTCAATCCAGAGTACAACCCGGATTGGGATATTGCCAACAGCATCACCCCAGAAGCCACAGCAGCAGCCCTAGAACAACATCCCGACGCCAAAGCAGTAATGATAGTTTACCCAACCTATCACGGCGTCTGCGGGGATTTGCGGGCGATCGCCCAAATTACCCATCAATACAACATACCGTTATTAGTAGACGAAGCCCACGGCGCGCACTTTAAGTTTCATCCAAACTTGCCAGAAACGGCACTATCAGCCGGTGCAGATTTAACAGTACAATCCATCCACAAAACCCTCGGTGCAATGACACAAGCATCGATGCTGCACGTCAAGGGCGATCGCATAGATATCCAAAAATTAAATAGAGCATTGCAGTTAGTACAATCTACCAGTCCGAGTTATATACTATTAGCATCATTAGACGCAGCCCGCCAACAAATCGCACTCCACGGCGAACAGTTAATGACCCAAACTTTACTGCTAGCAGAAAAAGCGCGATCGCGCATCAGTCTAATTCCCGGCTTGTCAGTTTTAGAACCCTTAAATACACCGGGTTTTGCAGCATTAGACCGCACCAGGCTAACAGTAAAAGTATCCGATTTAGGAATCACGGGATTTGCCGCCGATGAAATTCTGCACTCGGAACTCGCAGTCACTGCAGAATTACCAATGCCGCAACATCTAACATTTATTATCAGCTTGGGAAATACAGAATCAGATATTGACAATTTAATAAAAGCTTGTACTTTTTTAGAAGGAAGAAGGAAGAAAGAAGAAGGAAGTTCGGCAACGGATTCTGTAACGGATGTAAAGGATAGAAGGAAGAAGGAAGAAGGAAAAGGAAAAGGAAAAAGGGAAGATTTTTCCCATCCCCCACTCCTCCACTCTCCCACTCCCCCACTCCCCCTCTCCCC